>JAHYJK010000192.1 GCA_019429225.1 Anaerolineaceae bacterium | reverse complement strand
CAACACTGCTGTCGATATCAACGGTAATAGATTTTAGTTTTTTCTTTCTCAACAGCTTTTTGAAGACCTTGAAATTGATGTATCTCAGCATTTGTGTTGTTTTATGGTTGAAGTTACCTAAAAACCGTGATACAGTTTCAGGTTCTTTCACCGAAATCTCAAACGCTTCAACCAGCGGATCACCTTGCAGAAGTTTAATTCTTTCCAGTCTATCAATCCCGATATAGTGGCCGCAGAGCATTGTCTTGATGTGGTTCATCTTGATTTTGTTGGTCGATGGGCGATCAAATACAAGGCCGGTGTTAATTAGATTAAAAATCCCATTGGCCTTTGCGTTTTCCAGCAGTAGAAACAAGCCCGCGTTTGATGTCAGATTCCTTGCTGCAAAAACAATTTTATGGATCACTTCAACATCCTTTACTGCAAAAATACTCTTTATCTCAATTTTAACATGTGATCTTTATACGTGGTTTTATTTCACCCAATGGGTGAAAGAACAATCCTGAAGATACTTGTTTGAATGTCTTAAAAATGGGGCAACAAGTGGCGATTTTGGTTTAAAAAGGTTGGAAAATCACCCAAAACAACCCCTTTTTACATCAAAAAAGGTCTGTTTTCTACAAGTGCATTTTCTTCACTGTTTCGGCGACGTAGAATCTGGGTAATAATTAGTAATTGCTATAGCCTGGTTGTGAGATCAATCAGGTTTTTCTATTTTCTGAAAGTGGTTTTTCTCCTGTAAAGCTAATACACCTGTGAAAAGACCAGTCAGGATTAATAAAACGGCACAACCCAGGAAAAGCGACGGCAAGCTGATAATCCCTACCAGACTGAGCGCAATCGGTGGCCCGATGGCGGAACCCAGATCGCCAAAAGAGAAAATGTAGCCCAATGATCTTCCTTGTTGATACTGTGGCACCTGATCGCCGATGATGGCCGGAATCAATGCTGGAATGCTGCCGCCTGCAATAGCAGCTAAAATAACCCCCAGGATGGATATCCAGATGTTTTGTGCAGCCAGCAGCACCAATCCACCCGATCCGAAAATGAGAAACACAATTGCCAATACCAACCAGCGTCGGTTGATTCGATCGGATAACATACCAACCTGAGGAACACTGATAATACTGACCAGGACACGGAGCGCAATAAAGGTGCCACTCATGGTTGCCAGCGGTATGGCAATCTGATTGAAAGACAGGCTGCCGTCTTCAACGAATTGAGATAGCCACAGGATGGTTGTGGATCCTAAAACACCGGTAAAGATGACACGATTGATGAAGAAAGGTAAGCTACAGGATAATGTCAATTTCCAGGGAAACCCCGCTTTGGTTGGATCCTCCTTTAATATGGGGGTGTTTTTATGCTTTTCTGGACGTGTTTCGGGTAAATATCGCAACCATATCAATAGTCCTACGCCAGATAAAAATGTACTGACCCATAATCCACCGCGATACGAAAACAAATCGGTGAAAATCCCTCCACAAAATGAGGAAACAGCCACGCCAATGAAGAACCACATCTGCAAGCGGCCGTTTACGTGACCACGGTTCAGATCATTGGATATATCCAGCGTCATACTGTTTGCGCCAATCCACAGACCCGACCATGCCAGTCCCCAGAGCACTCTGCCGGTCGTAAGGATAATTGGGCCTGATCCAAACGCATAAATGGCAGTGGAGAGGGTTCCGATTCCCAGAGAGATGAGCATTAAGGGGCGTCGGGGAAGTCGATCATAAATCCAACCCGCCATCCCGTTAAAGAGCAGGCGCACCAGACGGTTGATTCCCAGCAGAAATCCCACCATTGCCAGTGTCAAGCCGGCTTGCCGGGCTATTTCAGGTGACGGCAGCACGGCATATAGGGTGGCATCCCCGAGTAGAGAAAGTGCTAATCCGATGCCGAGTGGAGTGAGAACGGTGTTTGGCTTATTGATATGCATTAAGTTTATTTGTTCGTAATGATTGAGCAGAGTAAAAAGGTTAGATTTATTGTATCATTCAGTAATCATTCAATCTTATTATTGGCTCAATCAGAAGATCAAAGCTGAATTGACTGGACTACTATAAAACGCTCATCTATAATTACTTAATTCTTTTTATCATTTCCGGGAGGGTGACATGCCTAAGATGGATGAAGTGTTAGCAGTGATTTTAGGGGGTGGGCGAGGTACTCGTTTACAACCGTTAACAACCATGCGTTCCAAACCTGCAGTTCCTATTGCAGGAAAATATCGCTTGATTGATATTCCCATCAGTAACTGCATTAATTCTGGCATTTATAAGATGGCTGTTTTAACCCAATTTAACTCTGTTTCTTTACACCGTCATATTACGCGCACCTATCAGTTTGATACTTTTCATACGGGTTGGGTACAGATCTGGGCAGCTGAACAAACTATTAACACTGCTGATTGGTATCAGGGCACGGCTGATGCGGTTCGCAAACAATTATTTGAAATCAAGTCAGCCCGAACTCCATACGTATTGATTTTGGCAGGCGACCATCTTTACCGTATGGATTACGAAGAAATGGCTCGATTCCATTGGGAGAACGATGCTGAAATCACCATTGCTGTGCAACCGATCCGTAAAAATGAAGCAGATCGTTTTGGCATTTTGAAGCGGGGAGCTGATTTTGAAATCACCCGCTTTGCTGAAAAACCGACCGATCCGGAAGTACTGGCGGATATGGTTAGTCGAGATGATGAAGAGCGACCCTTCCTGGGGTCTATGGGTATTTATCTCTTCAATACCGAAGTGCTCTTTGAAATGCTGGAACATACCACCATCCAGGATTTTGGCAAGCATGTCATTCCTGAAGCGATCAATCATAGGAAAGTCGTAGGATTTGATTTTGATGGATATTGGGAAGATATTGGAACCATCCGCTCTTTTTATGACACCAATTTGCTGCTAACGGGTCCTGATTCTCCTTTCAATTTCTTTGACCAACGCAGCCCGATTTATTCCCATGGTCGTTATTTACCCGGTTCAACTGTAGAAAATAGTATGCTGGAAAGGGTTATGCTGACAGATGGTTGTTGTATTAATCATGCAGAAATTCGCCATTCCATCATTGGCTTGCGTTCACAAATTCGTTCCGGAGTACGTATTATCGATACGATTATGATGGGTTCCGATTACTATGATCGACTCTCATCCTGCAACCGGGAAACTTACCCGAGTGGCGTTAATGAAAACGAGGTTCCATTAGGTGTTGGGAATGGCTCTTATATTGAGGGAGCTATTCTGGATAAAAACGTTCGCATAGGACGCGGGGTTGTAATCCGACCATTCCCCAGAGGAACAGAGATCGATGAAGAGTTATATTCCGTCCGGGATGGGATTGTAGTCATTCCAAAAAGCACTGTCATTCCGAATGGTACTTTTATTGGGCCTATACTGGGGGAAAGTTTGTAGTAAAATTTGGGGGCAGGTTTTTGTCCTGCCCTTTTTTATATCTAAAAACTATCCATTGTTTATCCAATTAAAGGAGAATACATGGCAGAAAAGATGATTAACGGAAAATCAAAACCTTTAAGAGATGTCTTAATTTCCTGGCATGCAGTCAGCAATGATGAAATTCTGCATAAATTGGATACACAGCTGGAATTGGGCCTTACCAATCAGGAAGCTGAAAAAAGATTACAGGAGTATGGTCCCAACCAATTGGAGGAGGGAAAACGCACAACCTTTCTTCAGATGGTTCTGCGCCAGCTGAATAATTTTGTCGTTATTTTATTAGTCGTAGCTTCCATCATTTCGGCCTTTTTAGGGGAATGGGTGGATGCCAGTGCTATTATCGCCATTGTGGTCTTAAATACCATTATGGGGGTAGTGCAGGAGAATCGGGCGGAACAGGCTCTGGCAACACTCAAGAAGCTGGCAGCTCCCGATGCACAGGTGCTGCGGGATGGCCGGCGGGTAACGATTCCTTCGCATCAACTGGTACCCGGTGATATTGTATTTCTCGAAGCGGGTTATTTTATACCTGCCGATGTGCGCCTATTAGAAGCGATTAATTTACGCGTTGAAGAGGCTGCATTAACCGGGGAATCGGTGCCGGTGCAAAAAAATGCTTCGCTGGTACTGGATAGAACGGCGTCGCTGGGTGATCGTAAAAACACGGCTTTCATGGGCACGACAGTCTCTTATGGTCGTGGACGTGGGGTTGTGGTCGATACCGGTATGGATACCCAACTGGGCATGATTGCTACCATGTTGAAATCGGTGGAGGATGAACAGACACCCTTGCAACGACGGTTGGATCAATTAGGAAAAACGCTTGGTTGGGCAGCATTAATTGTTTGTGCTTTGGTTTTTGGTATCGGTATCCTGCGTGGTGGCGATTTACTGGAAATGTTTATGGTGGCTGTCAGCCTGGCCATTGCTGCGGTTCCGGAAGGGTTACCGGCGATTGTTACCATCAGCCTGGCCCTTGGTATGCGCGAGATGATCAACCGGCATGCATTAATCCGTCGTTTGTCATCAGTAGAAACACTTGGTTCTGCGACGATTATTTGTTCAGATAAGACTGGGACGTTAACACAGAATGAAATGACAGTTACACGTATCTGGTCGGATGGTCAATTTGTGGAGGTAACCGGTCGTGGATATTGCCCGAAGGGTGAATTCCTGGTAGATGGAAAACCGGTTGATATTTATCAATATCAGGGCATCATGTCCACGTTGTGGGTAGGTGCTATGAACAATGATTCATATCTGGAAGAGATGGAATCAGAAGGGCAGGAGAAAGTCTACCGCATCATTGGTGACCCAACGGAAGGTGCATTGATTGTTGCAGCAGCCAAAGCAGGGGAAATCCAGAATGTGCTGAATAGAAAATATCCTCGCACCCAGGAAATTCCTTTTGATTCAGTGCGCAAACGGATGTTGACGATCCACGAGATTGATGAACCAGGCCCGGATGATATTTCTCCTTTTGATGATGATTCTGAGCGGAAGCATTACGCCATTGCCATCAAAGGAGCACCGGATATTGTTCTGACACTTTGTAATTCCTATCAAACTATGGATGATAAACCAGCGCCTTTGTCCAAAGAGATGAAGGCCAGAATCATGGCAGCCAACGATGAAATGACGCAGGATGCTTTGCGGGTTTTGGGGGTGGCTTATCGTGTAGTCAGTGTTTTGCCTGAGGAAATCGATAGCGATGAACTAGAGAAAGATATGGTTTTTGTGGGGTTAATTGGTATGATTGACCCGGCTCGCAAAGAGGTCCAACCGGCTTTGGAACTGGCACGTGGTGCAGGTATCCGCACCATCATGATCACGGGTGATTACCCAAACACTGCCCGCGCCATTGCCAAAGATATCAATCTGCTCCAAAGTGGACACGAGGTGCTTACTGGTTATGACCTGGATGACATGCGTGATGAAGAGTTACGCGAAAAAGTAAAAATTACCGACGTATTCGCGCGTGTCTCCCCGGAACATAAAATGCGGATCGTGGAAGCACTGCGCTACAATGGCGAAGTGGTAGCCATGACCGGTGATGGGGTTAATGATGCACCCGCCATAAAGCTGGCAGATATTGGTGTTGCTATGGGTATCACCGGGACGGATGTCGCCAAAGACACAGCTGACATGGTGCTGACCGATGACAATTACGCCAGTATTGTAGCAGCTGTCGAGCAAGGTCGTATCATCTATTCCAATATTCGAAAATTTGTGTATTACCTGATCTCATGCAACCTGGCAGAAATAATGATCATCTTCCTGGCGACCGCTTTTGGCCGTTACCTGTATCCATTTGCTGCTGGGGAAGTATTCTCACCACTGGCGCCGATCCAGTTATTGTTGCTCAATCTGGTTACAGATGGCGCGCCAGCCCTGGCTTTGGGAACGGAAAAAGGTGATCCGGATATTATGCAACAGAAACCTCGCCCACCCAAAGAACCAATTATCAATCGCTTCATGATGAATGGGGTTCTGATTCAGACGGTGGCGATCACTTTTATTACTCTGTACGCCTTTGGAGTGGGATTGAAACATGATCGCTTTATCGCAGAAACGATGGCTTTCATTACCCTGGCAAGTTCGGAATTGGTACGTGCTTATACCGCTCGGTCCGAACGTTATCCCATATTAAAGATTGGTGTTTTCAATAATAAATGGATGAATATTGCTGTGGTGTCATCGTTGGCATTACTCTTATTGATCCTGTACGTGCCTTTCTTTAATACTATTTTTGACACTGTGCCGTTGGGTTGGACGGAATGGCGATTAATTCTACCTTTGTTAATGGTTCCTTCTATTGCCGCAGAGCTGGCAAAGATGTTTGTTAGCAGGAAAAAAGTTAAGAGCTACTAGCTGATAGTTCTCTCAATGGTCGAAAACTCATGCGGTGGATAGCGCAGGGTCCGTTTTCAGTCAGTGCTTGCCGATGAAAGCGGGTACCGTAGCCCTTATGACGACTAAATCCATATACAGGGTAAGAATCATCTTCCTGGCGCATCAAAGCATCCCGGGTAGTTTTTGCCAGAATCGACGCAGCGGCGATGCTCAGACTACGTTGATCACCTTTGATTAAGGCTGTTTGCGTTAAATTCAAATCCGGTAATAAGAGAGCGTCGATAAGCAGGTGATCCGGGGTCGCAGATAATTGTCCCAAAGCGCGCTGCATGGCCAGGCGGGTGGCTGGTAAAATACCCAGCAGATCAATTTCGAAATGCTCAGCAGATCCCACCCCCCAGGCTTGCGCAAGTTCCCTGATGATTTCCGCCCAATATTCGCGTTGGTGGACATTCATTTGTTTTGAATCTCTCACCCCCCATAAATACTGCTCCAGGTTGGTGACCTGCGGAAAGATGACGACTGCTGCTACAACCGGTCCTGCCCAGGCACCTCGACCGGCTTCATCCAACCCGGCAATCCATTGTTGATTGTCTTCCCATAATTTCCGTTCAAAGGTCAGATTGGGTGAGGGTGGTATGTCAAGAATTGGTTTGGGCTTTCTGGTCATAGACCCCTCGATTGGCATTGCGCCGGATGGTAAAGAGATCGGAAGCCATTTTAATCGAATCTTTGAGAATATTTAAACGGGTACCAGGTTTGTAATACCAGATAATCGGAACTTCTTTGATGTTATATCCATATCGCTGGGCGATAAAAAGCAATTCTGCATCAAACGACCAACCGGTCAGGGTTTGCATGCGGAAAAGTTGTTCCGCTACCTCGCCACGGAAAGCTTTAAACCCGCATTGTGTATCCTGCAACCCGGGCAGTAAGGCAAAACGCACCAGGC
>JAHYJK010000191.1 GCA_019429225.1 Anaerolineaceae bacterium | reverse complement strand
GGAACGTTACCGATTAAACCTGAAGGATTAACAATTGGGGTGATTGGACCCAATGCAAATTCGAGCCGGTGTATGTTTGGCGATTATTCCTATGCTGCTGTGACAGAATTATTAAAAGTTATCCCGGAAGAAAATTCGTCATTTTTTACTTTGACAGACAATGATGCTCAAAAGCTGTTGGTACCAGTACCCACATTTCTGGAAGCTTTTAAAGAGAGATTACCGGATTCAGAAATTTTATTTACAGAAGGTTGTGGTATCAATTCGGATGACGAAAGTGGTTTTGCCAGGGCCGTTGAAGTTGCTTATGCATGCGATGTTGTCATCCTGGTTTTGGGTGGTAGGTCCGGTCTTGCGCCATTTTGTACCACAGGAGAATTCAGGGATACAACGGATTTATCCTTGCCTGGTGTTCAGGAGAAACTGGCTGATCTGATCATTGATATTGCTAAACCAGTAGTTGTAGTAATTTTGAACGGAAGACCATCAGCCATTCCGGACCTGGCCGAAAAAGCCAATGCGATCCTTCAAGCCTGGGTGCCGGGTGAAGAAGGAGCAAGGGCTATCACTTCCATCCTTTTAGGTGCGGTGAATCCAGGTGGAAAGCTACCAATATCGATACCACGATCTGCTGGCCAAATTCCAGTGTTTTATAATCACAAACCTTCTGGGGGAAGATCCAATATCTATGGTGATTATGTAAATGAGAAAGTTGCTCCTTTGTATCCGTTTGGACATGGTTTGAGCTATTCAAAATTCGAATATTCGGATCTGGCCATTCCAAGCAAACAGGCAAGTGCTGGAGAAACCGTTGAAATCACATGTAAGATTACCAATATCAGCAATATCAAAGGCGAAGAAGTCGTCCAGCTTTATTGCAGGGATGTGTATGCCAGCATGCCTCGTCCGGTGAAGGAATTAAAGGGCTTTTCGCGAGTAACCCTGGAACCTGAACAAACGAAAAATATAACCTTCAAATTACCCGTAAACATGATGGCATTTTACGATATTGATTTTGATCTGGTCATTGAACCAGGAACGATTGATGTGATGGTTGGAAGTTCAAGTGATGATATTCGACTTCACGCTAGTTTTGAAATTAGTGGCTCGGATAAATCAATCATCCAGGATCGTATTTTTGTCTGCCCGGTTGAGATAAAATCCTGATTTGCTATTGATGGAACAAAATAGACCCAACGAAAAATTTGGGTCTGTTTTGTTATTAAGACTTATGGGTGACATTTAAAAAAAGATTACCCAGGTTCAAAACCGCATGATTTTCGAATAATTAATTCAGTGTCCATCAGAACTCGTTTTATGATCGGGAGGTCATTTTCGATTAATTCTATTAAGGTTTCTACTGCTTTAAACCCGAATTGAACCACGGGTTGACGGATGGTTGTTAGTTGTAGTTCGTTAACCATTGGGATCGGTAGATCATCAAAACCTACCACGGCGATATCTTTTGGTACATCCAATCCAGCATCACGTATAAACCGTATAGCACCAATTGCCATCATATCCGAAGCAGCAAATACGGCATCCGGTTTGATGGTAATAAGTTTTTGCATGGCGTTATATCCACCTTGTTCGGTGAAATCAGATTCAATAATGGAGTTATCGTTATATTTCAAGCTGGAACTATCCATGGCATTGCGATAACCGGCCAGGCGATCAAGACCTACGGTACTGGTTAATGGTCCAGTGATAATGGCAATCTTCTTGCGACCACAATTAATCAGATGCCTGACTGCCTTTTCAGAGGCAGCAATATTATCAATGTCGATAAAACACACTTCATCATTATATAATGGCCGTCCAGCTACCAGCATGGGCAGGTTTGTTTTTTTAAGCTCAAGAATGATGGATTGGTCTGCCTGATGGCCTGATTGTAAAATGACACCATCCAGGAAACCTTTACTGGATAATCGTGGCAGTAGTTTCTCCTGATATTCTTTAGAACCAGCTACAAATAATGCCAAAGTAAAATCATACTGGTTACAGGCTTGCGTAATTCCTTTTATCAGATGTGGGTAATACGGATCGGTGAAGAATGTACTGACACTATGTGGGAGAACCAGCCCGATGGTGTTAGAGCGCCTTGAAACAAGTGTTCGGGCAGCTGCGTTGGGGCTGAATCCAGTAATTTTTATTACATCCAAAACTCGTTGGCGTGCCTTCTCACTGACATTAGGTTGGTTATTAACTACCCTGGAAACAGTTGAACGAGAAACCCCGGCCCTTTTTGCGATGTCTTCCAGTCTTAATTCAGACATTTTGTTACTCATTTCATGAAAAGTTAATAGAAAAATCTGGGAGCGCTCTCAGACAACTAATTATACTTCAACTCGAATACATAAACTTTAGGTTCTTTGGTTGCGACATACAGTAATCCGTCTGGTCCGACATCCATGTCTCTCGTTTGACGGGGTAACTGAATCTTTTCCAGCCATCTCCCATCTGGTTGAAAAATTTCTATCCAACCCCAATCATTCACCAAAACTCTATTTTGACCATCAATGGTAATAGCTGTCAATCCGGTAAACTGGCCTTCTTCCTTTCCTTCAGATCCAATACGATTAAGATAACGACCGTCGTATGAATACACAAATACAGATTCTACAAATGTTCCAGCGATAAATATTTTATTTTTCGCGTCAATAGCCAATAATCCTCTTGAGTCTTTTTCATCTGCGATAGTACTAATCGCCTTTTTTACGATCCATCGTGTGCTACCATCCGAATTTAAACGCACTAAATTGTCTCCACATACCATTGCCACGAATGTCTGATCTGGCAGGGCTTTAAAGTCCTCGAAACTGTAATTATCAGGATTTGGAAATGGATCGAGCACCATTCCAGTTTCAGTATCATAGCGCAGAATGGTTCGATCATAAGCCACATACAATACTCCTTGGAGATCAACTTCAATGGCTTTAATGTATACCTTGCCTTCACCTGCGCTCCACACTCTGATAAATTGACCATTTTTATCGAATTGTTGGATTCTGACCCCTGGAAATTCAGCAACAAAAATATTCCCTTCTTTATCAGCTGCGATAAAGTCTGATTCTGTAAGTAATGCGGTTTGAGCATTTTCCCCACCAAATGAGTAGATTAATTTCATGGAACTCTTTGGATTATTCTTCAACCAGAATTCATACAAAAACCCGTCTGGTTCTATTGCACTGAAAAAAATTGCTATCCCAACCATCAAAAGAACAAAACTGATGATACCAATTGGTAAACAAGCTAAGCCTAATGGAAAAATCAATAATTTTTTTGAAGGAAGTTTGGTAGCAGGTAAATGACTCTCTTTGAGTGGTTGGCTGGTTCCAGAAGGTGGCTTAAGTAAATGACTCAATTCCACAACTTCTCCCTGTTCTATTCGTGTTATGGCTAATTCCGCCGTATTTCGACTGGTATCAAAATTTTCCCTGAATCGATTGATTGCCTCTTGCCGCTGTCCGGATTTCACCAAATGGATGATTTCCATTAAATTGCGTCCCGAATCCGGGAGTTTCTGCATTGCTTCCTCACGTGAGAGGGTTTCGCTTTCAGGAGGTAGTTTCCTTAGTTCAATGGGGACAATGACAGAAGAAGAACAAAATGGGCATCGTATGGATAGATTGGATCCTGAAGGAGGATCCAGGGGAGCACCGCAATTTGGACAGTGAAAGGTTTAGCTCATTTTCCCGCCTTTCATATAATATATAATAGTTTAGCGAAAATTTATCAAAAACTCAATGTGTAATTCTCATATTTTTCTAATCAACCAGGCTATTTGCATGTAAACTTATTATCACAATCTTTCGATTACAAATACAAACTAATACAACCATCTCAATAAACGGATTTGTCAAGGTGTTTTTTGCTGGTGGATGGGTAAAAATCTACCTCGCCAAGATGATAAATGGATGCTATTACTTCATAACTAAATTGATAGGAATTGACAAAAATGGACTCTCGAGAGCGTGTATTAACAGCATTACAACATAAAAATTCAGATCGTGTTCCGATTGATATTGGGTCTTCCATGATGACTGGCATCCACCGGGATACTTATCATCGCTGGCGCTCTCTTTTGGGTCTACCGAAAGATGGGACAAATCATTTTTTTGAACCTTCGATGCAGATCGTTTATGCTGCAGAGGATTTTTTTGATATTCTAGAGATTGATACCCGGCCAGCTTTACCAGCCTGGCCAAGAAGTTATCCATTAGATATTCACGAGGATCAAGATTCTACATATTATTACGATGAGTGGGGTTACGGATTGAAAATGCCAAAGAGCGATCCTATTTATTACAGTCTTTTCTATCATCCCTTAAGGAATGCGGAGTATTTATCGGATCTGAAAAACCATCCTTTTCCTGATCCAAATGATAAGACCCGGTTGTTGCCTATCAATGATCAAATTAAACTGGCTGAACAAAAAGAGAAAGCAACTGTTCTAAACAATGTATGTGCCGGAACGATGGAAGTTGCCAGCTGGCTGAGGGGGTTGGATCAATTTTTGATGGATCTTGCTTTGCAACCGGAAATGGCAGAATATCTGCTGGATAAGGTATTGAATTTTAAATTAGCTTATTGGGAAATGGTTCTGAATGAATTTGGGGATCAAATAGATGTGGTAGTTGAATCAGATGATATTGGTACTCAGGCAAGTTTACTGATTTCTCCGAAAATGTACCGGAAATACATAAAACCACGACACAAGCAGATTATTGACTACATCAAAAGTAAATCTTCAGCAAAAGTATTTTTTCATTCGTGCGGGGCTATTCGACCCATTATCCCGGATTTGATCGAAATTGGAGTGGATATTCTCAACCCGGTACAATTTAATCTTACAGGGATGGATGCCAAGTCACTAAAAAAGGATTTTGGTGAAGATATTGTGTTTTGGGGAGGGGGTATTGATACCCAAACAATATTAAGCCGAAGAACACCGGAAGAAGTGCGCGAAAATGTCCGCCAACAAATAGAAATTCTGGCTGAAAGTGGAGGGTTCGTTTTTGCGACCGTTCATAATATCCAGGCAGAAGTACCACCTGAGAATCTGATTGCCATGTGGCAGGCTGTGATGGACTTTGGTCAATATTGATTGGACAATAAAAATCTTTATTGACCTACCTTTTTTAGAATTATTGAAAAAATTATTGAGGAAATAAACAATAATCCGCAAGAAAACCTGTTTTCCACTTGAAAACAGGAAATTGGTTGAAATTGCTACTTGACTCTTGTTACAAATTTTTCTATAATGTAAGTGCTTACATAAAAGAATTTACAGTAAGCAATCATTATGTCAAAACTAATTCCAACCATTTACGATGTTGCAAAAGAAGCAGGTGTCAGTATTGCCACCGTTTCCAGGGTTTTAAATTTTCCCCATCGAGTTAATCCTATAACCAGAACAGCTGTCATCAATGCCATCGAAAATTTGGGGTATGTACCTAAAGCAGAATCGCGTGCCAGGGCATTAATGGGAACGCGTCGCATTGGCATTTTAATTCCATTCTTCACAGAACCATCCTTTGTACAGCGCTTGCGTGGAATTGCATCCGTTTTGAATAAAAAAGATTATGAAATGGTTATTTACCCGGTTGATTCAAAGTCAAGAAGTTTGAGTTATCTGGAGACATTACCTATGCGTGGGGTGCTGGATGGATTAATTATCGTTTCGCAGGTATTTGAGCAAAATATCTCAAAAAGATTACTGGATCATAAGCTTGAGACGGTTGTATTAGAATTTTATGATCCGAATTTCACTACCCTGATGATTGATGATGAATTAGGCGGTGAATTAGCTACAAACTACTTGCTTGAAAAAGGATATCAACGGATTGCCTTTGTGGGAGGTCAAAAACAACCTGAATTTGGCGTTGACCCAATCTTCAAACGTTTAGCTGGTTACCGCAAAGTAATCGATCAAGCCGGATTATCTTTCCCAGATGAGTATGTCAATGAGTATGCTTTTTCACCAGAACAAGTATTAAAAAAATTAATTCCATTTGGATTGCCATTATCAATTTTTGCGGCTACTGATCTACAAGCCATTGCATTGTTAAAGGAAGCAAGGACAATGAGATTGCGAATTCCTCAAGATGTTGCTATTATTGGATTTGATAATATTGATATGGCTGAATATTTTAGTCTTACAACGGTTCATCAACCTTTAGATGAATCGGGCAGAATTGCTGCCAGTTTATTAATCTCCCGTCTAACAAATCCTAAACAATCAAATCAACATATTGAATTACCATTGAAGATTATTCAGAGGGAGACAGCTTAAAATGGTTATTTATAGGAGGTGATAGGGAAAGAATCAGTCTACGTTTTCCACTAAATACTTTTCAGAAAAAAACAAATAAATCGGAGGAAAAAAATGAAATCGTTTTGGAAGATAATTGCAGTATTCGTACTTGCAACTATGATATTAACAGCTTGTGCCGCCCCTGCGGCTACAGAAGAACCAGCTGCCCCAGTAGAAGAGCCAGCGGCTCCAGTAGTGGTGTATAAAGCAGGTCAGGAATTAACAGATGCATTTGCTGGAAAATACAAAGGTACTGTTGTTACCATGCAAGGACCTTTTACAGATGCAGATGCAGTAAAATTCGATAATTCAATTAAAGCTTTTGAAGATGCCACTGGTATTGATATTCAATATACGGGCTCTAAAGAATTCGAAGCCAATATTTCCATTATCGTTGAAGGTGGAAATCCCCCTGATATTGTTGACTTCCCACAACCAGGTTTGTTAAAGACCCTTGTGGCCAAAGGATATGGAGTTGACCTTACAGGTGTCATTAATCAAAATTGGCTCAAAGAAAATTACAACCAGTCCTGGCTGGACATGTCGATGATTGCAGGCCCAGATGGTGAGATCATGGCGGGTGTTTGGGGTCGTGTGAATGGAAAGTCGCTGGTATGGTATCCAAAAGCTGAATTTGAAGCGGCTGGATATCAAGTTCCTACTACCTGGGATGAAATGATTGCTCTTTCAGACCAAATTGTAGAAGATGGTGATGCTCCCTGGTGTATTGGGATTGAATCCGGTGCTGCTACTGGTTGGGCAATGACCGATTGGGTCGAAGAATTAATGCTTCGAACCACATCTCTGGAAAATTATGACAAATGGGTTAATAATGAATTAAAGTTTGATTCTCCCGAAGTCCGGCGAGCTGTTGAAGAGGTATCTAACATCTGGTTTAAGGATGGTTATG
>JAHYJK010000190.1 GCA_019429225.1 Anaerolineaceae bacterium | reverse complement strand
CGATCTCATCGAACTTGCGCTGCACCTCCTCCCTGCGCATGCCGAGAATGGCGCCGTTAAGAAAGATATTCTCACGCCCGGTCAGCTCGGGGTGGAAGCCGGTGCCCACCTCCAGCAGGCTGCCAATACGGCCTTTCACTTTGACCACGCCGCTGGTGGGGGCGGTCACTCGGGAGAGGATCTTGAGCAACGTGCTCTTGCCGGCGCCGTTTTTGCCGATGATGCCCAACGCCTCCCCCTGCTGAACGTTGAATGAAACATCGTCCAGGGCGAGGATCGATTCGCCGCGTCGCTTGAAGGGGTCATCCTTGCCGATCTTGGTGTAGGGGTCAGGCCGACCGCGGGTGCGTGCCCACCAGCGATTCAGGTCGCGCGAGAGGGTGCCGGTGCCGATCACACCCAGGTCGTAACGTTTAGTTAGGTTTTCTACGGAAATGACAATTTTACTCATAATAAAGTATCTACCACAAAGATTGAAAAGATTTTATAAACCACGATACCACAAGGGTACGATGAGATCACAAAGAACACAAAGGAGAAAGAAAAGAACCTTTCTTTGTGACCTTAGGGTACTTTGTGGTTCCTTCTTTTTCCTAAAATTTATTCACCACTTGGCTGATCCCAATTTTCCTGCTCGGCGAATGCCATACTTTCCTTTTCTAAGTCTTTGGTTCTCAGAAACTCTGAGATCTACCAGCCGCAATTCTGCTTTCCAAACTTCTCTTCAAGAATTCGCCTGAACCGACTTGAAATGTAGGTGGCATTACCAATAACTGCTTGCCTGATGGGTGTTTCCTGGCCAACAAATGTGTCAACATTATAGATGTGATAATGTCTATTTTCCAGAAATTGTGTAATTTCATGGAACAGGGGTTGTCCGCTGTATGAAGGGATGAGATTCACCTCGGTGTAAATGATGTCAATTTCTTGGTTTGAGATAAACTCATTTGCGCCAATTATTGCTCTAAGCTCGTAGCCTTCAATATCCAACTTTAATATATCAATGTGCTTAATGCTTTCTTGGGCGCAAAATTTATCAATCGTTACCATCGGGATAAGTTTTTGCTCTTTAATATGTTTTGCTTGGTGCGCACGATGGTATTCACCAGGGAGTAAATACGAGCTGGTGCCTGTATTTGAATTGATATTAAACTTTAGATCCCCATCAATATCACCCACACCCATTTGAAAGACATGAACTTGATTTTGTTTCCTATAATTGGATTCAAGTTTATCAAAGACATAGGGGTTTGGTTCAAACGCATAAATCTCAGCGTTTGCAAAACGCCTTTGAAGCTGATATGTCATAAAACCGATATTTGCCCCAACATCAAAAATGGTATTAACCACACGCCCTTGTTCTAAAAATGCAATATCGGTTAAAGCATCTTTGGTCAGCAGGCGTTGATAGTGTTTATAGCGCCCCTTAACCCTTCTTAGAACATTCTTTCGAAGGATGTACCTTGTGATTGGATTTTTATAATAAGCCATTAATTTACACCTCGTATAGGCTTTAGCTTTATTTTGAGCAATCAGTCAAGCATTATGCAGAATTCATTGAATTCCTAATAAAACAAGGCTTAGGCGGAATATTTGTGAAAGCTGCTGAATGAGACTATTAGATTTTCGAAAAGCAATGTAAATAAGTAGAAAGATTTAGGGTGAAAGAATTGAGGTGAGGATTCGCTTCCAACAGCTCATGATTTACAATTATTGTTCCCTGGAAAACCCCGATCTTTCGTTAGGGGCTGTAATTGTTCATAAAAAGACGTTGACATAGGCATTACAATGGGAAAAGAGATAAGTGGAAAGATTTAATTTGGATAAAGGCCAACCAAACCCATAGAAAACTGTTCCTTTTATATTGATCAATGTTCTGGTTGGTCTTTTAAAATAAGATCAACCCATTTCGCAAGTGCTTTTATTGTTTGATGTTCAAGTAAATAAAACATGATTTTTGTAAATATATTCTTTGTTTTATTCTTTCTTTTATGATAATACGAGATTGTGTCTAATTTTCCTAATAGACAAAAGTAATTATTAAGCGTGTTGAGCGGAAAAACAATACCATACCCGTCCAGGAATTCCTTCGATAGCAAGCAAAACATCTGCTTCCTGAACATAAAATAAATTGTTGCCTCAATACAAGATTGAAAGTGGATCACCTCGTATCCCCTGGGAGTTATGGTCGTGTTCTCAAAGTCAATGATATAAGTTGAATTCCCTGAAATTTTAAGATTTCCGGTATGAAAGTCACCGTGTGAGATAACCCATTCAATTAAATTATGGGATAAATCTTCATGAGCAGCTGATATTAATGAATTAATTTGTTTTACGTGGTTATCCGAGAAACGTGTGGCAAATTTTTCAATTTGATCGTAACTTTTTTGGATTTTGTGCTCGATGAAGGTTTTGTTTTGCTGGTTTGTTGTTTCTGAATCGTGAAAGCTTCTTAGCCAAGACCCAAGATCTTTCCAGTTTACAGATTGGTTTCCGACATGTATCCATCGTAAAGCTGATCTTGAATCATGCATCTTGATATATTCTGTGATAATTGCTTTGTATTCCGGAATTATTCTCAAGACTTTTGGCGTGGTTACATTTCCAATCGGTGGAAAGGAGTTTGCTGCGGAAATTCCTTTAACCTCATGATCAAATCCATCTCCCTGGAAGTAAACTTTCAAAACTGCAGGAGGGTATTCTTGGAAACTGGGTAAGAAACCCACGAATTTCCATCCAGTCCTGAATACATTTGTTAAAACCGATATATCATGTGGAATTCGGCTGCCTTCATCCAATTGCCAAAATTCTGAAATTACTTTCGTGATCGTCGTTTCTCTTTCCGGTCTCATATTTTGTCGGATGAGCTGGTTGCATGAATCATTGAAGAATAATTAAAGAAAATTATGAACGAATATAAATTCAACACTCAACTAATTGTGGGTATTAAGATGTCCATGAATTAAAAGGTTTGTTAAGAAATTGACCAGTGGCATTGATCATTACATTTTTTAGCATATTGTAAACAGGCTCAGCGGCGTAAAATTTTGACACTGATTTACGCTTGTCATAATGAGCAATTAAGTCGAAAATGGTCTTTAAATAAAAAAAATGATTGAGGGGAGTTGACTCTATTTGTATACCGTAGCCTTCCAAAAATTCATTTAAAAACCAATGAAAAAACGATTTCCGATATAAAAAATAGATTGAAAACTGGAGTGCAGCAAGAAAATTAATAACCTCGTAAGTCCGAGGGGCAACTGTTAACCTTTCAAAATCGATGATAAAAGTTGCGGACTTGGATAGTTTAATGCTGTCGATGTTAAAATCACCGTGCATGTTTACCCAATCGATCGAATTTTGGTCCACATAATCTTTTGCTGATAATGAGATATTTTTTATCGCTTCAACTTGATTGGGTCGAAATAAGTGCCCAACCTGCTTGAGGTGTTGGTCCAAACGACTCTGTGAGTATTCAATAAAACCTCGGTTCTCCGTGCTAAGAGGCTCGGTATCATGAAAAGCTCTCAGCCAATTGCCAAGATGATTCCAATTAATCTCTGACTTTTTATAAAATATTCTTCTTATCTCTATCAATGAGTCCTGCATAGGAATTTTTTCTAATAATATTGCAGATTGTTCTGGAAGCAGTTCTATAATTTTTGGAACACGAATGTTACCAATCGGGTGGATAGTATTGGCTAATTTGTAACCCATAACTTCATTCTCATAACTTCTCTCCGCAAAATATATTTTGAAAAATGCTGCCGGAAAATATTTATATTCAGGTATAAAACCGACGATTTTAGGCGGCGTTTTATTGATAATGGTAATACCATCCAATCTATCAGTAAGCTGGGTGGCTTCTTGCTGCCAATACTTCGCTACCACCTTTTGAAGAACAGATGTTTGAGTTTGTGTCAGTTTTATGCCCAAGATGAAATTATTGGCTTCTTATAGAATTAAAAATATGAGAGTTGATTGAATATTCGTATGTAATGTTAAGACAATTATTATTATGCAGAATGCGAGCCTATTTGCTGGGCAAAGTTTGGATAATATGTCGCTGTAGAAGGTTATTGTGTAAACATAGTTAAGGATTGATTTCGGGCAATATACTGAGCAGGGGGTTCATGGATGGAAAAGGTATGGTGGCATTTTGGTCCTTATTCTTCTGTCTTTGGCCTTTCAGCATTTACGCCACCTCTTTATGCTCCCAAAACTTGTGGCGCTGGGTGAGGTAGATTCCCAGCAGGATACCGCCAGCGATGGCCAGCACGATGCTAAGGTAAGGGCTGAGGTTGATAAAGGTGACCGCCACAAGTGACAGCAACAGCCACAGCGCCAACCCGAGGCCTAGATTCTCAAGGGACCTGAGCACTTTTACCTGTTCGGGTTTTGCGCGCCGTTCAGCTGTCATAGGGCTGTGCCAGTGGAAATTGCGTCGATGGGTAATGATGGCGGCTGCCAATCCGAAGAAAATCCACTGGATGACTCCCAGTTTGGTCCCCAATACAAATGCATCCATCATGCCAAATACCTGGTGCGCCAGGACCCCGCACGCCAATCCAATTAACAAAACCTTGATGATTGACCGACTGGTTTTAATTGGGCGGCTGAACATGCTCGCCAGGCCGCTCAGGGTTGCGGTGTAGAGGACCAACGCTGGCAGACCCAGGTCAACCGCCACAGATAAGAGGGTGTTGTGGGCAGCAAAGGGGTCGGTCTCCGGGAAGGTGAAGGGATTGAATCTGTACAGGTCACTGTAGAGATGACCGTAGGTGCCGATACCTGTGCCGGTGAAAGGAAAATCCTGGATCATTGCAACTGTTCCCTGCCAGGATTCCAGGCGGAAGCGTATTGACGGATCGCGTGTGGTATCCATGAGGGATAAGAGTTGTGCAAAGTTGCCCTCGCCTAAGACCCGCAGGGCGGCGAAAAACACTACCAGCAAAATGGGGAGCAATATCAAAAAACGGCGATCCCTCCAGATGGCAAGCGCCAGCATCCCGGCAGCGGCGCCCAGGTAAGCGCTCCTTGACTGGGTCAGCAGCAGGGTAGCTGAGACCACAGTCAGGGCAGTCAGCAGGAATAGCTTGTAAACGAGTAACGCCCAATTGGGGTGGGGATGATGGGCAAGGTACTTACGCTGAAAGGCGCCACCATCCAACAGCAACCCCGTCAGGAGCGGGACAAAGAAGGTCAGCGCGCCGCCAAAGGTGTTTGGGTTAATTCCGCCCTGGTTACGGGGGATGGCAGCGATCAGGTGGGGCAGGCGGTCATACACTTGGGGGATGTCGAAGACCTTATGATCGGCCCAATTTGCGCTGAATAATCCCAGCAGGGCGGTACCCAGGGCCAGGAGGACCAGCCCCAGGATGGCCAGGCGCAGGCGTTGATAATCCCGCACCGTGTTGACGATCAGGTAGAACAAGGCGATCCCCAGGATTAAGCCATAGACCTTGGGCAGTGATAGGTTCCAATCGACGGAGACGGCCAGGCTGAAGGGCAGTAGTCCCAACAATGCGATCAGCGGCATATCTATTGGTGTAGCATGGGTCAGCCGACCGCCGAGGACGCTATGGATCAACCACAGGCCTAGCAAACCAACCAAGCCAAGGATGGGGACGCGGTCGGTGAACATCAAGATGGCGTAAAGGGCGGTGATCAGGATGAAGATGGCGCCCAGTACCAGATCTTTATGGAAGGAGTTTACGACCAATGAAGCGATTTTTGAAACGGCTGAACCGGCTGGGGACGGGGTGTTATTCATCGGCACCTGTCAGACGTTGAATACCTTGTAAGGCATCATGATGCTCAGGATTGATAGCTAATGCTGTCTTGTAAGCTTCCAGGGCTTTTTCGGTTAACCCGAGCTCTTCATAATAATAGGCTGCGATGATGTGAAAGCGGGGATTATCCGAGTTGGCATCCCATCCCCCTTCCATAACCTTTACCGCTAGGTCTGGCTGGTGATCAAGCCAGTAAGCGCGAGCCAATCCGTCGTACAGCCATCCATGATGTGGAAATTCGTCTATCAGTGGGCTGAGAATGGCAATGGCCTGGTCATATTGACCTTCGTCGATAAGCAGGTTTGCTTTTTGTAAGGAATTGTAGGTTACAAGGCGAGCATAGGGCTCCCCACGAATGTCGTAGGCGCTGCGGTAGGCCAAGATCTTTGCATCCAGATGGTCTTCGTCGCTTAATCTACTTGCTGCTGTATATAATGTGCTGTAATGCCCCAACGCCTTCCAGATGTAGATGGCGTTCTCAAATTCACCTTGCAGGTAGTTGATATTGGCCTGGGTCTCACGGATCAGCAGATCGGGTTCAGACAACAGGGGCGCCAGGTAAGACCATGCTAGATCGGTATCATCCAATTTGAGGGCTTGATGCGCAAGCAGCATCCCTGCATGTCGGTGGCTTGGCGGTGGTGTTGTGAAGTCCTGAGGGGTTGTGCTTTCCATCTGCGCAGCTTCTCTGATGAAGGTCAGCGACCAAGCGTTGTTGGCTGCAGCAGCGCGGATGCCGTTGGGGATGACCATCCCGAAGATTACGGTGATGGCAAGGAGGGAGAGGAAGAAGAGCCGGAATTTCATCGAAAGGAGATAGCTCAAAGCCTGAAGGTGAACGCTGAAAGGATATTAGCTCATAGGTGATAGCTATTAGCTCACAGGTATAGAAGTGAAAAATTGCTTGCTATCAGCTATCAACCATCAGCTATCAGCTATCAGCTATACGGTGTCGATAAACGTTTTCTCAACGCGATTGAAAATGACCACGCCGATGAACATCACCAGCAGCATAAAGCCCGTGCTGTATGCCAACCCCAGCCAGGAGGCATTACCCGCACCAAGGAAGCCGGCGCGGAAGGTCTCAATGATCGGCGTGACGGGGTTGACATCTGCCACCCAGCGCCAGCGCTCGGGGATGGAGGAGACGGGGTAGATCACGGGTGTGGCGTACATCCACAGTGAGACGCCAAAGGTCACCAAATAGCGCAAATCGCGATACTTTGTCGTCATGGAGGAGATGATGATGCCGAAGCCCAGCCCCAGCCCAGCCATCAAAAGGACCAGGAGCGGTAGGGTGGCTGCCCAGGATGTCAGGGTGATGGCAGCACCTTGCAGGTAGAAGTAAATATAAAAGCCAAGGAAGAAGACGAACTGGATGGCAAAGCTAAGCAAATTGGAGATGATGATCGAAATGGGGGTCACAAGGCGAGGAAAGTAGACCTTGCCAAAGATGCCAGCATTGCTGATGAAGGTATCGGAGGTTCCGTTCAGGCAGGAGGAG
>JAHYJK010000189.1 GCA_019429225.1 Anaerolineaceae bacterium | reverse complement strand
TGCTATTTTAGGAACCTTCTTGATGATTTTAATCTTTTTTTCACAAAATCAGGTAGTGGATGCTGATCACGAGGTACAATCCTCCTCCTTATCGGATGCCAATCAGAAAGCTCTCACGCAACTAAAATCTTTTTTAGCAGACACTGCTTCGGATGCAGCCAGAGAAAATCTGGAAAACAAAATCCAGGCATTAGAATATAAACTGAATTTGCAGGATACTGCCAAGGCACAGTCTCAGAAATCTATTGAACAGATATGCAATAACCTTTTGGAAGAAAATTCGACCACTACTAATCAATCTCAAGTTGAAAAACCAACGGGTATATTTCCAGTGCGTGAGGATTTTTTGGTACCCCAAGGCTTCTTGATCGAAAACATGTGGCGAGGGAAGTACAGGGGTTATGAGGTAGAGCTCTATGGAGGCAGTGTTTTAGAGGAAGAACAAAAAGGATTAGTAATTCTGAGCATCCCCGAAATTAATTTTTTTGAGGTTTTTTACGATCCGGAGCCAAATGGTGCTATTAAGATCTTACAAATAGACGGGTTACTGGTAACACTTTCATCTACCAATGGGAGTACCCTTTACTTTGACATTCCAGCGCAACAATTCACCAACGAAATGACCAAAAACATGGCTGTGGTTGACCTACCACTCACGCCAACCCCCATTACGGATCCATGTGTTCAATTTACCACACCTTAATATTTAGTTATTCACCGAATAAATCGTCATCTCTGAAAAACTCACCGTCACCGGGCTATCACCGGATGCCCGGGCAAAGATGCCTACAGTTCCGTCGGTGAAGACTGGATCTTTCACGCTGAAGATATAGGCGTTGTTCGCAAACAATCGCATTTCGCTGCCGACCACCCAGATCCCCAGGCTGACGTCCAATGGTGCTCCCGGCGGCAATCCGGTCGGTGTCCAATCCTGCATCAGCGTGGTTGCCCCATCCCGAACACGTTCAGCGCGCGCATACCCCTGGCAATCAACCAGAAAACGATAATAGTTATATTCAGAAATCGCATGAACAACGAGTCCGTACACATCATTACTTTTGCATAGGCCGATGTTGACTTTTGTTTCCAGATAGAAATCCCTGAAAATGTTTTTCGTTTCCAGACTCAACAGGGATGTTTTCGGTTGTTGAATCGCTAATGTGAGTGTATCGTTAACAAGGGTTATATTACCCGCACTGAATCTGCCTGTTTGCCACTCTGAACCGCTTGAGAGTAAATCCTCAATCAGGAGAGATCCAACGCCAGGCCGCATCTCCGGTGTTGGCTCAATGATCTGTGTGGGTCTCAACGTGGGTGTGGCAGTTGCCGGGAACCAGTCAATGGTAGCTGTTACGGTGGGGGTCATGGTGGCCGTTTCTGTTGGCGGAAGGGGTGTTGGCTCAGCAGTCGGCGCGATGCACGCCGAAAGAAACCCCATTATCAACACAATGATCGCGATTAAATGCCATCGTCTCACGCTGGAACTTCCACCACCTGTGAGCGTTCAGGACCAACTGATGCCAGCATGACGCGCACGCCACTGGTTTGCTCAACAAATCGTATGTAAGATCTGGCATTTTCAGGCAAATCATCCCATTTTCGAACGCGGGTTAAATCTTCCTGCCAGCCGGGTAATATCTCATAAACTGGTTTGTATTGATCCAGGTGACTGATGCCTAGAGGGGGAACGGCAAATGTTTCTTCATTAATATCCTTATATGCCGTGCAAACTTTTATCTCTGCTAAGCCACTGAGCACATCCATCTTGGTTAATACCAGATCTGTGAGTCCATTGATACGACGGGCGTATCGCAGGAGCACGCCATCCAGCCAGCCAACTCTGCGCGGTCGACCGGTGGTGGTACCAAACTCATCCCAGGGTTTAGCCCCGGTACCACGTAAACGTTCCGCCATTTCCCCATTCAATTCTGTTGGGAATGGCCCGGCACCCACACGTGATTGAAAAGCTTTGGTCGCGCCAATGACATTTTCCACCGGGCAAATGCCAATCCCCAATCCACTGAAAACCCCGGTGGCAGTCACATTTGAACTGGTCACAAATGGATAGCTGCCATGGTCAATATCCAACAACATGCCCTGCGCCCCTTCTGCAAGCACAAGTTTGCCTTCGTGCAATGCAATATCCAGCAATGCGCCGGTATCGACAATGTATTCCTGTAATTGTCGCGCATATTCAATATATTCTTGAACAATCGTATTTTCAGGTAAGTGAGCCATCTGGTAGTAAAAAGAGAGATCGTAATTCACTTTTTGTACATGCAAGCGCAATTTTTCTTCAAAAAGAGGTAGATCCAGCATGTCTACCAACCGCAACCCATTCCGACTGACCTTATCAGTATACGCTGGTCCAATCCCCCGTCCCGTGGTGCCAATCTGACCTTTGCCGAGTGTGGCTTCCCGCGCACGATCGAGGGCGATATGACCGGGTGTGATCAAATGGGCAGCAAAACTAACCTTCAAGCGCTCGGGAGATACTTCAATGCCAGACTCGCGTAACATTTCCATTTCAGCAATTAATGATTTGGGATTAATCACAAGTCCATTTCCCAGGATACCCAGCGTATGCGGATGAATAATGCCTGAAGGAATTAAATGTAATTTAAAGGTATGGTCCTTCACCGTTACTGTGTGACCAGCATTATCACCTCCGTTATAGCGCGCAACAATGTCCGACTGCGCTGAAAGCAGATCGACGATGCGACCTTTGCCTTCATCCCCCCATTGTGTTCCAACTAATATTTTGAGCGGCATGGTTGGCTCCTTATATGAATCCTGGATTTGTAAGTCAATTATACCGTAGTGGTTTGTAGCGGAAAAAGAATGGTAACCTGATTGATTTGATAGGATTAATTTTCCAAAAGGGAAAGCAATTTAAGTGCATGAAAGAAATAATAAAAAGCCTCCGGATCCGTTTTCTTGAGTTTATTTAATCCAATCCTTTGTGTGCGATTGATCTGAAATCACTCTTTGGTCTCCTGTGGTTTTGGTAAAATGATTTGAGTTTGAGTTTTAATAAATTTTTTTAATTTTTCATCAACTTTTCTTCTGCCAGCATAACGAAATAGAGTTTTAGTATTTATCCAATAAGTAGCAAATACATTTTCAAAGATATTGATCATCTCATGTCCATGAAAAATGAAAAAACGCTCCTCGTCTGTAAAAAAATCCACAAGAATCTTTTCTAAACGAGCATATACTATACCGTGCACCTTCATTCTGGGCGATTGTGTGATCAAAGGAAGTATGAGAACGCTATCTGGATTTGTTGTAATATAACGATCCATTATAAATTTATCAGGTTTTAAATATATATTTAGTGATCGATTTTCATTTAATTTATTGAAAACGGATTCTGCTGCCTCTTTTTCAACACCTATTACTATTTGATTCGCTCCAGGTTGATGGGTCATGAATTCATGAAGAACCTGCGTTTCCCAAATCATATACGAAGTGTAAGGGAAAAGATGAGTTACTTCATAACCAATTTTCAATGCAATGGCAGAAAGTTGAGGAATAAAACTCTTTCTACTGAAAGTTTGAAACTGTGTCTGCAATACATAGACCCCAGCTCGTAGAGGCAGAATAATCATTTCTTTTTCCAAAGAATACATGATTCGCCGGAAAGTCTGCTCATTTAAATCAGGATGGTGTAAATGATAAAAATCTCGTAATTCTGATTTCTGTATTGTTTCTCGGCCAGAGAATTTCATCTTCAATTCTGGAACAACTAATAGAGAATCATCAATTTTCATTATTTCTCCTGTTTAAATCTTTCGTAATTCGTCACTTTTGCTCAATTAGTGACGAATTACGACGTCAAAATAATTATATCAGAAAAAATAATCTCCAATAAAAAAGCCACCGAAGATTAGAAGTCTGTTGATTCACATAAAAAAACCAAACCCCTTGACATTAACGTTACGTCATAGTTTGTACTACCCCCATGCTGACAATAAACCAAATTTCTCAACTGGCGAATGTCACGCCGCGCACACTAACGCTATTACGATCAGATCGGGTTGCTCCCCCCTGAGAATATCGGGGAGAACGGCTACCGTTACTACTCAGATGCGTCCCTGTTGAAGCTGCAGCAAATTCTGTTTTATCGTGAGTTGGATATACCGCTCGAGCAGATTAAAGAGATTATGGGTCGTGAAAATTATGATCTTAAAGCGGCCCTGGAGGACCATAAGGATCAACTGGGAAAACGAATCATTCGTTTGCAGAAGTTGATATCAACCGTTGATCAAACACTGAAATATATAAAAGGAGAAGAAAAAATGAACAATAATGTATTGTTTGATGCCTTCAATGAAGAAGAGCAGGAGAAAATGGAAAAAGAGGCCATGCAGATGTATGACCCCGAAACCGTGAAGGAATCCAATCGAAAATGGGAAAACTACACCATGGCAGAAAAACAAAAAATTGGCGAAGAAGGCAATGCCATCTATCAGGGTTTTGTAGATGCCATAAGTAAAGGACCAGCCTCCCAGGAAGCGCAAACATGTGTTCAGCGCTGGCGTGATCACATGAATTACTTCTGGACTCCAAACGAAGATCAACTGATGGGATTGATGGACTTTTATAATAATGATCCTCGTTTTAAAAAGAATTTCGACAAGATTCATCCCGACCTGGCGAATTTTGTGAAAGAAGCTGTTACCAATTACCTTGAGAAACGAACCTAAATCTTCAATACTATTCAATTCGAGAGGATAGGCAATACACCCTATCCTCGATTTTTTTAAGTTGTAACTTCATTTCTTCGAACAAAGAGGATCAGATATATCGCAACCGCATTCTGGAATTTTTATCACCTATTCCATACCGCCTTAATGAAAAAATTTCACGTTCATGGTGGCATTCCTTCTTTTGCCATCGTTCGCCGGATACAAAGCACGTGCACATACCAATCTTCATCATTTGAATGACTGGCAAAATCCGCATTAATATACCAGACTGAGTGTTTGGGCTGCATATGTAAGACAAGAATGTTTTGTACACCTTTTTCATTAATATCACCATACTCGGCTGAAAAACCAGTGATACCACAAATGTAATCATCCGCTGAAATCCCTGTGCCATATGAATGCCCTGCCGCAGAAGGAATATGATATTTATTAGAATAAAAAACCGGATTTTCAGAAAGTAGATGACTTCCTCGAGTCAGACAAAGCAGGTTAATATTCCACTTCTCGTTGGTATTATGAGAGACAAAATCAGATTCGATTTTCCATTTAGCTGAACTGTTATCCATTCGAGCACGGAACATAACTTCATGAGTACCAACTTCCTGAATATCCCCATTAAGCGCCTGAAAACCAACAATGCCACAGAAAAAATAATCCTGGGTGGAAATATCTGTTGTGTACAACTCACCCCCATTTACCCCACGAATATTGTCTCGATAGATGAATGATTGATTTTCCACACTTCTTTCCAAACACAAGGTGTCAATAACCCAATTTTCATGAGTATTATGTGAGCGAAAATCAGCAAATATCCACCAGGTGTTTTTTCCTTTGGAAGGACTGTATTGTTGGAACATATATGCTTGAATGATATCTCCCCGGCCATGTTCTTCTATATCCCCATTCAATGCCTGATAACCAACTATTCCACACACATAATTATCTGTCGGGACTCCTGAATCCAATTGAGTATTGCCCATCAAATTATATTGATGAAAATAAGCATTAGAATTTTGGAAAATTTGAACAACAAGTGGCCGGAAATTATAAAATAATAGGTTGGCATAAACATACCCACTTTTTACTTCTGAATTTGACTCCCCTTCATTATTTGTCACTGTTAATTTCACGTCATATACATTGGCTGTGGAAAAAGTATGAGATGGATTGGGTTCATTACTGGTGGTACCATCACCGAAATCCCATTGCCAACTCACAATTCCGGTTCCAGTTGATAAATCCTGAAAATATACCGTAAAAGGAACTATCCCATTGGTAAGATCAGATGAAAAATCTGCAGTCAGTTTTTCTTTCACAATGACCCGATCTGCACTTATTTTCGTTTGGCTTCCCTGGTCACCCGAGACAGTTAACGTCACACTGTAACCACTTGGGTTTGGTACGGAATAAACATACCTTGGATTTTGCTCAGTCGAGATGTTGCCATCTCCAAAGTTCCAAAGCCAACTGGTTGGATTTCCGCTAGATCGGTCTGTAAAATCAACAATCATTGGGGCAGTGCCATTACGAGGAGTAAAATTGAAATCAGCACTCAGTTGAGCCCCAATATTCAATATTTCAGAAACTGTCGAGCTACCCAATGCGTTGGTTACTGTTAATTGAACCGTATAAGAACGTGCTTGCTCAAATGTATGCACCGGATTGCGCTCATTGGATGTAGCCCCATCACCAAAAATCCAATTCCATTTGGTAGGGTCATTGGAAGATTGATCATTGAACATGACAGTTAATGGTGCCGACCCACTTGATGGTGTCATACTGAAAGCTGCTACTGGTGTTTCCACTCCTGGTTGAAGGATGGCAATTCCACTCGTTTCAGGTACGTTTGGCCACGAAAAAACGATTCGTGAGCGTGCTGGCACAGAAGAAAAATCCAATCCTTGCAAATTAAGTTGAATTTGGTAAGGGCTGGCTCGGTAAGGAAAAATCTTGATTGACTCCACTCGGTTTCCAGCTTCATCGACAACATATGCCGTAGGCGAATTTTGATCGGTATAGTTATATCCAGTCAAAGTAATGAGACCTTCCTCAAAGTATAGCTGGTTCCCAACTTGAATTAATGCAACTTGATCTGGAATAATCTGACAAACCCAAGGGATTGGGACATTGTTCTCAACTGGTTTTCTTGAAATAATATTTCGAATTTTGCCTATTATAGATTTACCGATAAATTCTTGTAAAGTTGCACCAGCTTTTGAGCCTAGAAAATCAACATTACATCTGAATTCAGTCCCAGCTGTAGCTGTCAGTTGTTGCACATTGAGTCTCGCTTCTTTTATTACCCCTTTAATTTCATCAGCCATCATACCTGCCATTGAGCCTGCCGAACCCTCCAATACACGGATAACATCACTGGCAGCATTCTCCCAATTTCCTGGCATAGCATCAACCGTATCTAGCATGTCATCTATCCTCATCAAGGTGTCGGTATCTAATCCAATCTTTAAACCATCCTCAACAACTCGAAGAAGGGAATCCACCCTCGCTAGAGTATCTTCGTCAAAGCCAGCCTTGATACCATTCTTTATTGTTTGGTTTAATTCCCTAATAACATCCCTAGTCTCT
>JAHYJK010000188.1 GCA_019429225.1 Anaerolineaceae bacterium | reverse complement strand
CCTTTGATCTGCTTATTAAGCTAATCAGACACTGATGAAGACCGCCATACGGCAGCTGCAGCTGACGGCGCGAGTGCATCACCGTGTACTGAAGCTCTCAAGAATGATTGCGGATTTAGCGGGGTCGGAGGCGATCATCCAGGTGCATTTGTCAGTCTTGTTCCGCGGTTGGATATGTAGAGTCTACTTGCACCACCCTACTTAATTCCGGTTCTGCAGCAGCAATCAGTTTAGTTATGCGCGCTACGCTGTGATTGATCAAAGGCGGATATGGTTCGTCCATCGCGTTAATGGTTTCCGTGATCTTAGCCAGACGTTCTTTTAGGTCTGATAGCTGGGTAGCAGAGCCTGCCGCAACGCGATGGACAACCAGGTGGTTCCAGAATATTAAGAAAATCGCGGATATGGGCGGTGCTAAGATAATCCCAACAATCCCAAATACATCTGCCAGGACAATCATTAAGATCAATGTCAGAATCGGGTTATCCCATCGACGGTTAAAGAGTTTCGGTTTGATCCAGATCTGGACCACAATCAAAACAATAATTGCATAAATTCCGGTAATTAGGGCGATCTCTGCACTCGTTAATAGACCAATTATGAGTGTTGGCACTATGATCAGAACCCCACCTACAACAGGCACCATGCTGGCTAATGCTCCAATCAAACCGAGAAGTGCCGGAGAAGGTGACCCGAATATCCAGCATCCAAAGCCTAATAAGAAACCGATCAGAAGACTGAATACCCCCTGGCCGCGAATATACGCGCCAATTTCATCCTCAACCGTCTGCCAGATATCCCGAGCACGTTTTCGCTGGTCAGATGGTAGTAAAGACAGCCAGAGCCGCTCGAAATGAACCTGACTGATACCCCAATAGATGCTCAAGATGAGAATAATTGCACCTGCGCCCACTATTGCACCGATATTTTGAGCGATGCCGATAAGTGCAGGTAAAACCAGCTCTCCCTCTGGCCCGATGATCGTTAGTAAAAGGACACTGGGCAATGGTAACCATGTTCGTATCGTTTCCTGGAGAGAGACACCTAACCATTCAGGCACCTTCCACTCATCTTGCGCGGATGCTCTTTGGGCTAAAGCGTGTATTTCTGTTGCTGAGGCCTGAACAGTGAATAAGGTCACCAGTAATAAACCGACCACCACAAGGATATAGATGAAAATCCAAAGGATCTTCACAAACAACTTTTTTCCAACCAAGCGAGTGAAAAAAGGCCTAATTGAAGCTGCCAGCATTAATGAGATCAATACAAAAATAACAGCAATCCGAAATTGCCACAGTACCACCAAAGCCAGCAAGGTAGATAAAACACCAACACTAATTCTTACAAGGTTCTTAATCATAATTAAAAGAAGAGGTCTCTGCTAATAATAACGATAAATCCGTGGATACTGATTCGATTTCTTCCATGACGAAATCGATTTGTTTCTCCGTAATGTCTGACCCGCCTTTTTTGAATCGGGCTTGTTTTTGTAAATCTCTGGCCAGGTCATTTGCTTCATAGCGCAGTCGGCTGGAAAGGTCACGACCAGAATCGGTTTCTAATTCAACGCCTGTTCGATGGAAGACATACCGGTCTAACAAAACCTGAATGACAGCGGCCATGGGTATCGCCATAAGCGCACCCACAATGCCGAACAGAGAACCAAATGCAAAAATTGAAAGCAAAGACACGAAAGGATTGACCCCGACAGCTTTGCTCATCACACGTGGACCTAACAAATTATTCTCTATCAATTGGATAACGATGCTGGCACCAACCACCCAAATCAATTTTGACGGCGCTATCGATAGGGCAATGATTGCTGCTGGGACAGCCCCAAGTGTAGGTCCTATCATAGGCACAGCTTCAAAGATTCCAGCGATAATAGCCAGAACCACAACATTTGGCAAGCCGATAATTAAATAAGCAATCAGGGCGAGAACGCCAACCGCGAGGCTAAGGACACCTTTCCCAAATATGAAGTAACCAATTTTTACTTCTATTACGTTGATCAATTCGGATAAATCCAAGCGGAGTGGTTTGGGCAGTAGGAATAAAAAGTATCGAATGGTTCGTTGTCCTTCCAGGGTCCAATGAAAGGCCAAAATCAACACAACGATCACCAGAAAACCACCTTTTGAGACAGACTTCACAAAAACCATTGCTTGTTCAGCAGTGATGATCATTTCTGGACCCGTTTGTTGCAATTCTGAGAAACTTGGAACTTCTCGAGGCAGGATCTGGCCAAGAGTTATGATCAGTTGATTGGGAGAGTTATCCATCCAGGTACGGATGCCCTGGTAATATTCAGGCAGACTATCAATGATAATCGATCCCTGTTCGAAAACTAAAGGAAATAGCATCAGGATAAAGCCCAAAGCCAGGGCAAGAAATACTACATAAACGAGGATCACCCCAGCTATTTTTGGCACTTTATGAAGGTACAACCAGCTTACAATGGGTCTGATGACCGTACCCAGTATGATGGCAACAAAAACGATAAAAACAACAACATAAAAACGGTAAAAGAGCCAAAAACACAACAAAATACCCACAAATATCAGGGTGGCCCCCACCACCCGGCGGAATGTCCATTGAACAGGTTGTGATAATGGAGTCTTATCCATCTTTTTCTCGATGTTTGAAACGCTTTTAATCAAAATAGCTGATCGACATGGTCAGATGATTAAATGTGAAGATATGATAAATAATCATCAAAGTAAAATTGATCGTCTACTGACTTAGCTGCTTATTGACAGATTTCCACTATAAGACTTGGTCGCTTGATTTATTTTAAAAATCATGCAGACTGAGAAATATCCTTGACGACTTCTGCAGTCTTCTCAGGGCGGTCCCCGCGTGTTGCAATGTCAGCCTGGGAAATTATCCCCAAAATCACATTATCCTTGTCAACAACGGTAATACGCCGTAATTGATGCTCTGACATCAAGTCCATGGCTATTTGAAAACCATCATCTAGCCGGCAACTTACCACTTTGCGCGTCATCACGCTTTCAACTTGTGTTGAGCTGGCATCACGTCCTTCAGCGATTACCTTTAAGACCAAATCTCGGTCAGTGATTATGCCGACCAATTTGCGAGTCTGTTCATTTTCTATGATGGGTATTGGGCCGACGTTCTCGCGTTTCATGAGTTCTGCAGCCCTTTTGACACTATCGGTTGGCAGACAGCAAACGGGATTGGGGGTCATCACTTCTTCACAGGTTTTCATTACATTTCCTTTTTGACTAGGTTACTAACTTTGTAGAATCATGACCTGAGTCACGCGATTCACCAGGAATGGAAGTCCTGATTCATTCCTGATGTTCAGGCTCAGGCATGAATGCAACGGTGGGTAACCCGCCCACCCGGTATTTTGGCCGAGCGGGCAGATTCTCCCATTCTCTTTCTTCTAGATTAAATTCCTGATTTAGCTAATTAAATAAACTGAATTCTCATTGAAATCCGTGGTTAGATTAATCCAAGCAGATTCAGCAATACAAGGATAACCACAATCACGATTAGAACGTGAACCCAGTTTCCTGTTTTGGGGAAGCCCGAAAAGACTCTACCGCCAAACGCACCCAGCAGCCACAGGATCAGTAAAATTATTACAATTGTCCACAACATGTTATTACTCCTTTTAGATAGTGATTATGTAGTTTTTGTTAATGCCAAAAGTCTGTTTGACCTTATGGCGAGAAACCAAAGTGTTTTTCTGATGAATTAGCTGTTATAGTTCTTATAATCAGAAATTCCTGCCGCATCTTTTTCTTCTTCAGTTAATGTGAAGAAGTTCTTTGCCCATTCGGAAACATCCTGTGCCCATCTTACAATAGGTTGGGTCTTTGACTCTGTTTGGCTTGATCCGCCAACTTGTTGTTCAACAGCCTTATCCATTTAATTTCCATTTCAATTATTATCAATAACGATGATGATTTCAGTTGAGCTTGATGAAAGTTGTTGGTTCACGAATTCAATATTTTATCTGTTATGTTCTCTCCAGGTCTTTACCCGTCTGGCAAGTTTGGAGGTGCTGTTGTGAGCAACCTCCAAACTATTTTGGCTTCAAGGGCAGTAATTACCGTCGTCTGCGCAACAGTTGAATAATCCCGATCAGTATGACCGCACCTAAAAGCGTCACCAGCATCGTTTCAATCGTAATGGCGTCATTTATCGTTCCAATACCTAACAGCGGACTGATAAAATAACCTGCCAGGAAAGCGCCGACCACTGCAACAATGATGTTTAAGATGATATTAGAGCGGTCCTTCATAATAACCGAAGCTAACCAACCGATGACTGCAGCTGCGACCAAGTAAATTAATAGGTTCATTTTGAAATTCCTTTTGATGATAGTTTTCACGGATTTCCGTGAATTTATGTTTGCTCCATACCGCTGGCGACAAGAAAATGGAGGTTGGATCGTTCTGAAGCAACCCGCCTGTGATCTTAGTTAATCATCACGATTTGATAGGATCACTTTTTCACTCGTATGCCTGCGCTCGGTATCGACCATGCGACTGGCAAACCAGCCCACGATGGCGCCAGCACAAAGCCATACGATGAATTTTATGAAATTCATATCGTCACTCCATTCTTTACCAATTGTGTGCCTTTTACCTATCCTGGTTGATTTCTCAATCATGTTAAAGATGGTTTTCTTGAGTATCAGATTGATCCGTGGTTGTGGTTTTGCTCACCTGAGTGGTTGTATGCGTGTCTGCAGGTGTATGATCGGTTACAACGGTTTGCTTGACGTTTACAGGTCCACGCTCGCGGTAAAAAATCACGTAAACCAGTCGTTCTAAGCCGTAAAAAACCAATGCATAAACAAGCATGGCGATCAGCGTTGTAAATTCAAACACCATGCCCTCTGCAGATGGGGTACCTGTTAAATTGGCGAACGGCGCAACAAAAAGATTGGTAAAGCCATACAGCAACGTTGCAAACGAATTGGCAGGATTAACCCCGATCAATTTGAATAAAAACCGGAGCGCTAAAACAGATTCGAGAAAACCAAGAAGCAGCCAGATGACTTGCGTCAACTTAAAAGTTGTATTGCGTCCTTTCTTACTTGGGTCTTCATGTGTTGTTCTTACTTCTTTAAAATCAGTCATTTCTTCCTCACTTTGCAGTTAATAACGATATAAATAGATGTTTGTTCTGTTTTTTCTGCTTTCCGTTGTTGTTTTATTTTCGTTTACCATCCAATTCTTTGGGTGGCATAAGTGATAATTTCTTATCCATCATGCCCTTCGTGTTGGTTTGAGTAAATAGCCCAGAGCGATGCCCAAAAACAGGCTGACAGTCATAGCGACCCAGGGGTATCTGATGACCGAATCGCCAAGTCCACCCGGGACTTTGTCGGCGAATTCCTGTGCTTTTACATTGTATTGACTGAGACCGTGCTTGACGTTTTTATCGATGGCCTTAGCTGTCTTGTCATAAGTCTGTTTTGCATCATCCATTAATTGGTGACTGCTTTCCTTGATGTTTGAGACACCCTCTTCAACCCAGGTAACGACGTCATCCTTTGCTTGAGTCACAGCCTCGACGGTTTTTTCTTCAACCTGCTTGTATCCGGACTTGACATCATCCATGGTTGAAGTTATTTGATCTTGTGCGTTTTCTTTGAGCGACTTATTCTTCTCCATTTTCATAATCATTTCTGGCTTACGCCGTAGTTAGTTTAGGTTCAAGATAAGACCTCAGCATCCAGGCCATCTTTTCATGCAGACTCATCACCCCGACAAGCAGCTCCACCGTACCTTCATCCTCATACTCTTCACTGCATTTTCTGATATCTTCGCGCAAGGATCGTGTCACGCTCTCATGGTCAGCCAGCAGGTGGAGGATATCAGGGATTTGAGATGGCCGACCTTCGATTTGGGATTCCTCAAGGAATTCTTCGAAGCTACCAAGAGCAATGCCGCCCAGTATTCTTGTGCGTTCTGCAATCTTGTCCACAATTTCACTTAATTGCTTGTATTGAGATTCGAGCAAGATGTGTATTTCTAAAAACCCTATGCCGGTTCTGTTCCAATGAATACTGCGTGTTTTTTGAGAAAGAACAGCTTCGTTTGCCAGAATTGTGTTGAGAATCTTTTCAACAGGTTGGCGGACATCGCCAGACAATCCGATGTTAGGCTGAAAGATCAGGATCTGTTCATTATCATTGTCTTCCTTGCCTGGACGCCTTTTGGGTTTTACAAAGATTTGCGTGTTGGGATCATTCCCAGCGCTATCCGTATATTCCATGTAATCAAACTCCTTTCATGGCGAGTTTTCTCCTAAATACAATCTTATCTTTAAGAGCCTGTCAATGTCCCTAACAGGTTCTTAATAATGTCTATACAAATAGGTTGATTGGATTAAAATCAGCAAAATCGTGTAATACGTGTGGTGATAGAAAAACCTTTTAGAATTGGGGCTTGTTTCACATTACCAGGCATTATGCAGGATATACTCAATCCTTCAATTGACTTAATGCCGTCTAATTTGGAAGATATCTGGTAAACCTTTAAGAATGTTCCAGATCTACTTATAAGAATATCGAAAACAATAAGCTCACATGGGTGAGTTAATTTCGATATTTCATACTCGAACAAAATGTCAGTAGATCTTCTTCGAGTGCAGGCTGTAGCCGATCCCGGGCACGGTTTCGACGAGATCGCTATAATCCCCTAATTTTTTACGCAGACGGCCGATATAGGTATGGATATAATGATTTGAACCGCGGTATTCTGGCCCCCAAATCTTGCTCAACAGCTCAGTATGGGTCACTATCGCATCCATTTTCTGGGCAAGCTCAGCCAGAAGCGCATATTCTGTACCAGTCAAGTGCAGGTCTTTCTCATTGATGAAAACCCGGCGTGCTGCAAGGTCAATCACCAGGCCGTCAATTTGAATTTTGTTTTCATCCCTTTTTGCTGAAACGTAAGACCGACGTAAGAAAGCCCGGATCCGGGCCAGCAATTCTTCAGGGCTAAACGGTTTCGTAACGTAATCATCGGCTCCGGCATCCAGGGCGGCCACTTTAAGGTCTTCTTCCAGCCGAGCACTCAATATGATGATGGGCACATTTGACCTCGCCCGGATCCATGCGCAAATATCAACCCCAGAAAGCCCAGGCAGCACCAGGTCGAGCAAAACCAGGTCAACTGAGGTTTCCTGAAAGAGGGCTAGTGCCCGGTGGCTGTCTTCTGCTTCGCTGACTGTATAACCACGTTTTAGCAAGTTAACCCGCACAAGCTTGCGTATGTTTGGGTCATCCTCAACAATTAATATTTGTCCCATACTTT
>JAHYJK010000187.1 GCA_019429225.1 Anaerolineaceae bacterium | reverse complement strand
ATCAAAATGTTGGCACTCTCCTTCCTGTTAATGATTGGCTTCACCCTGATCGTAGAAAGCTTGCACCAGCACATTCCCAAGGGATACATCTACTTTGCCATGGGCTTTTCGGTGTTAGTTGAGATGCTCAACCTGAGGTTGCGTAAGACAGATAGGGAGCCGATCAAATTACATCAACCATATACTCCTCAGGAGAAAAAAGAAGTCAGTTCTTGAGATTTTGGTTCAAAATGTATTGGGTGTAAAATTAAGCAGGACAGACCCAATGCATACCCACCTGGTGATTGCAAAGTGAAATGGTTTGTCACACTCAATGATAGGATAATAAAATGAATAAGCTTCAAGACCTGGTACCACTTGGAAAAACTGATATCAAAATCACCACGGTAGGCGTAGGAGCCTGGGCCTGGGGTGACCGCATGGTTTGGGGGTATGGCGGGAGTAGCTATGATGACAGCGATATCCGCGCAGCCTTTGATGTCAGCCTTGAAAATGGTACAAACTGGTTTGACACGGCTGAAGTCTATGGTTTTGGGAAATCAGAACGATTTTTGGGCAAATTTTTACCCTCCGCCACGAAAGAGGTCCTGATTGCAACCAAATTTTTTCCATTTCCATGGCGGATTCGTAAAACAGCGTTGCTTCACGCACTTGAAAAAAGTCTGAAACGACTGCAAAAAAGCCAGGTCGATTTATATCAAATCCACATGCCCTTTGGACGCTGGAGCAAGCCGGCATACGTGTCTGCTCTCGCCGATGCAGTAAAAGCCGGCCTGACCCGCGCGGTTGGTGTTTCAAACTTCAACACAGAAAAAACCAGACTGGCACATGAAACCCTGCAGGCTGCCGGAATACCGCTGGCATCCAATCAGGTTGAGTACAGCTTATTTGACCGCAGCATCGAGAAAAATGGTTTGCTGGATTACTGCCTGGAAAATAACATCACCGTGATTGCTTACAGTCCACTGGCGAAAGGAATGGTGACGGGTAAATACGGCCCGGAGAATCCACCACCCGGTCCGCGTAAGCGTATGTATCCCCCCGAAAAATTACAACGAGCGCAACCGCTGATCAACCTTTTGAAAGAAATCGGTACAAATTACAGCAAATCACCGGCACAGGTTGCCCTGAATTGGACGATCTGCAAAGGAACCGTACCCATTCCCGGGGCAAAAAACGCCAAACAAGCTGCTGAAAACCTGGGTGCGATGGGTTGGCGGCTCACTCCCGATGAAGTGGCTGCTCTCGATAAAGCCAGCAATGAACTTGTAGGATGAAGTGTCGATAAAATTCCGAAAAATTGCCACCAATGGCATTCATTTACACACTGCCCTGGCAGGACCAGAAGGTGGTGAACCTGTTTTCCTCTTGCACGGGTTTCCGGACGCCTGGTTTGGATGGGAAGCTCAAATTGGTCCATTAGTGGAAGCCGGTTTTCGGGTAATTGTGCCTGACCAAAGAGGTTACAACTTAAGCGACAAACCGGTCGGCGTTATCAATTACCAGATGGATACCCTTGTGAAGGATATCCTTGGATTGGCCGATACCCTGGGTTACGACCGTTTCCACATCGCAGGGCATGATTTTGGCGCGATGGTCTGTTGGAACCTGGCAATCTGCTGTCCTGGCCGGATCAAACGGATGGTAATTGCCAATGTGCCGCATCCCCAGGTGATGAGTCGCTATCTGCGCACGCATATCAAACAAATGCTCAAGAGTTGGTATGCGATTTTCTTCCAGATCCCTGGTTTGCCAGAATGGACGGTTAAGTTAAATAACTGGCGTTTTCTGATTTCCGCTATGCCGGATAATTTGAGCGAGGAAGAGCGAGATCGCTACCGCGCGGCGTGGAATCTGCCCGGCGCAATGACCGGTATGATGAGCTGGTATCGGGCATTTTTCCGATCGCCGAAAAAAACAAAAAATTTCTCCAAAATCCAGGTGCCGACCCTGATCCTGTGGGGCAAGCAAGATCCACATTTATGCTATGAAATGGCTGCATTGAGCCTTAAGCTTTGTGATAACGGGCAATTGATCACTTTCGAAGACGCAACCCATTGGGTTCTAAGGGATGAATCAGAAGCAGTTAGCCAACACATGGTGGAATTTTATGTGGCATCCGGCTGAGTAGTTACAAGAAAAATAAATTAAAAGTCAATAGCCTTTTCTCGATTTATTTCATGAAAAACCTTAAAATTTTTGAATTGCAGCCAATCCCCATTCTTTTCGCTCTTTTAAGTACTGCAAAATGAAAGAAGACAAAAAAATTAACACCCATTAAGTAGAATAACCAATGTAAAATGGAATAGAGGTGTTATGAAAATTACTTTTCTTGGAACATCCGGAGCAAATGCATACCCAGAAGCTTTCTGTGATTGCCATAATTGTGAGAAGGCGCGCAGCCTGGGAGGGTCCAGCTTAAGAAAACGATCCTCAATACTGGTAAATGATGATTTACTGATCGATCTGGGTCCGGATATCATGCCGGCTGCACAAATCCATGCTGTGCCATTAACAAATGTGCAATACTGCCTTCAGACTCACCCACATGCCGATCACCTGGATGTGTCGCATTTCATTTCACGCAGTCCTATACTGGGGGTGAAGAATGCTCCCCGACTGCAGTTTTTTGCCTCAGATGAAACATTGCAGCGCGCGGCTGAGACCTTCCTGAGAGATATTTGGGATCAGGATCTGTTGTCGCCTGAATTACAGGAATCTTTGAATCTCTCTACTCATACAATGCAACCATATAGCCCTACTCCCATCGGGTCTTATACAGTAACAGCTTTTCCGGTAAATCATGCGCCAGGTTTGGGGGCAAGGATCTATGCCATTGAGTCCAATGGCAGCAGAGTCTTTTATGGTACGGATACCGGTGTATTTTTTGAAGAAACCTGGCAGGCTTTTCGAGATTTGAATATGAAATTTGATCTGGTGGTGCTGGATCACAGCTTTGGATTGACCAATTCCGGCACTTTTCACATGAATGCCAAAGAGGTCATTGAGCATTTTGCGCGTTTCAAGCAAGAAGGATTGTTGAATCCAGGCGCGCGTACCTTTGCAACCCATATTGCCCATGACGCCAATCCGGTGCACCCGGAGCTGGTGAGTTTCGCCAGCCATTATGGCTATGAGATCGCCTATGATGGGTTGACGTTGGAAATTGGATGTTATTGATCAACTCGCTTACCTCGACATACATCGTTCGATTCGAGTTGTCTGGTGAACCATAGTCTTTTATCCATTGGATTCCCCCCTTTTTTTTGGAATGTTTAGTATTCAATCCTCTGGCTTTCACTAATTTTCTCAAGAGCTTCCTCACGAAGCTGGTTCATCCTGGTTTGACCGTGCTTAATTATTGCAATCTTGTTATCGAATATTTCGCTGAGATATGGAAAACCATATAGTACCAGTCCTGTACTGAATAAAGTTCCACTGATCATTCGCATCCAGGAATTAAACGAGCCAATCTTATCTCCCGTATAAAATTCTGGAGAAAGTGAATAGTTTGTTAAACTTGCCAGCCACTCATTACTATCTCTGAACCCCTGTCCAATTCCGGCGAGATCACTGATCGTATGTGTGATCCCATTTTTCCATTTCGCTCAGGGGGCATTTGGTTCAGGGGACAGAGATCTATTGACGTTAATGAATTTCTTTGCCAGTGTCTCATCATAAGATTCGAATTCCTGTAAATGTTCCCAGGAAGTCATCACTAAAGGATGGGTGATTGATGGGCGAGGAATTGCTACTAGCTTATAATTATTGAGATCATCCATTGTTGTTTTAATACTGGTAAGCAAATCGGAACAGTTTTGATCATCCAACAAAGCACAGTTGTACCAGAAAACAATGTACCCATGTTCAAGACTATGGATAATGTAACCATCATGATCGCCTGATTGATATTCTGGTGAGTTTTCTGTATAGAATCCGGCAGGCATTGATCTTCCATAATGTGATCCAGATGTGGGGGGATCAGATGGAGATTCTACAGGTTCACCTTCATTGACGTGATCTAATCGTACAGCTGTAATCTTGGTACCAACACCCGGTTGAATTTCCTTCCAAACCAGTAGACCGAATAAAAAAAACAACCCGAGAAGAATGCCCAGTACAATCAGGTGGGTTTTGTCTCGTTTTGCATGCTTTTCTTTTTTATTGTATTTTTTTGCCATAATCCTCTTTCTTTGATCAAGACTAAACATAACTAATATTATCTTAATAATAAAAATTATCTATATTAAGTTTATACTTTCAGGCGTGATCAACTATAACCCCCACAGGGATGGTTGAGTAGGCAACAGGAAGTTGATGCCCAGAAAGATGATCGCGGAGCCGTTGTAGAAGGTGTCGACCCAGGCTATTTCGAAGCGTTGTCGTTGCGGATTGTGCCCCAGCAGCGCCATGCCTTCCAGTGGTTCGCCTTGCATGCTGCCTTGATAGGTATAAACAGGAAGCGGCCACCCAACACCAGCTTAAACTCAGCCTACCAGCGGAATTCATCCGCCAGCTGATCCGGTTCAAACCAGGTTCTGGTTGTCCCTTGCCATTTACCCACTAATGCAGCCAGATGCGGGTGAGATTGTTCAAATACTTTGCTTTCTTCCATTCGTATCTCCTTGAAGATGCGTGATCAATAACCCGTTTGATGGGATCTGTCAATAGCCGGGATATTTTTACCACCCATATTCGGGTAATGTTTACCAGTCATGATCGGGTACATGTTTACCACCAAAACGAAAAAATATACTTAATCGGAAAGCTCTTTGCTTCGGGACAAAGCCTCCTTTCTACGCGACATTTGGCGGTAACTATTTCCGGTAATCGTAATGGCATGGGCATGGTGAGTGAGACGATCTAATGCAGCACTCGACAGGAGATCATTGTTAAAAACATCAGCCCATTCAGAAAAATCTCGATTACTGGTAACGATCATAGAGTGCCGTTCATAGCGTTCACAAATAATTTCATATAAATCTTGAATTGAAGATGGGGGCAGGGTCTGTAAACCAAAATCATCCAGGATAAGCAAGTCGCTATTGAGAATAGCAGCAAGTGTTCTGGAGTATGCACCCGTGGCGCGCGCAGCGTTCAAGTCAGCGAGTAGACGGTATGTAGATTTAGAAATTACACGAAAGCCCCGTTTCAGCGCTTCAACCCCCAGGGCATTCGCAAGGTGGGTTTTACCAACTCCCGTTGGACCACAAAACAAAATATTGTCATGTCTCTGAATATAAGCACAAGAAGCGAAGTCACTCAAGTAAGAACGGGAAATGCTGGGGTTCACAGAAAAGTCAAAGTGTGCCAACGTTTTTTGCGGGTCACAACCGGATGATTTGAATCTGCGAGAAAGCGCGTCGTGTTCCCTGCGTTCAATTTCATCATCCAATAAAAGGGCGAAAAACTGCAAAGGAGACAAATCTTCTTGAGCAGCTTGTTCAGCGCGAAGTTCAAGTGTATTGAGCATGGTGGATAAGCGCAATTGGCGAAGTTTTGGAAGCAAAGGATGGGTCATCATTTGGATGCTTCCTCCCAATTAATAAAGAACTCCCTCGATTTTCTCGCAAATAAATGGGGTTGTCTTTCTTCTTTCGGCGGCGATTCCGGTAATGCCTCACGATCCAGGGCGGCATTCAAAATTTCTTTGATGCGTCGGTAATGATAATCTCCATAAAACAGTGCCCTTTCACACGCGTCCTCCAGGCGTTTATCGCCTACAGTTTTTTCAAGTCGCAGGATCGCTTGAACAGAACGTAGCTGGTACAATGGCTTTTCCGAAAACAGTAAAGTGACAACAGCATGGGTTGCAGGACCAATCTGTTTGGCTGTTTTAAGACAGTATTGCGGGGTTTGCATGAGGTATTCAGCTTTGTGCGTTGGATAATGCTCATTTCTGGTGCTCCAGGCTCCTTTCTTAGTCAATAAAACATGGGTACACACCAGATTTTGTTGTTCATCATAAACTTCAAGCATCTTTTCTCCAATATGGACAGAAACTTTTTTACTCACATAGCGGTAGGGTATGGAATAATAACAACTGCCTACCTGAATGTGGCAATCTTTGTGAACTTTCGCCATCCGTACTTCATTAAGCACGTATGCTTCTTTGGGTAATGGGATTAATGCTTGTTTTTCATGCTGGTTGAATAAAGCCAAGGGTGCCTGGCGCGTGGTGCCATGCTGTCTCACCCCTGCTATTTCGATTATCCAATGTTTCAGGCGTTGGTTGGCGGAATCAGCACTTTCAAATGTACGCCCCGCCATGAAGTTTCTTTGAACGTAATGTACCCCATTTTCCACCTTTCCCTTGTGTTCGGGAGTACGTGGCCGGGTTGGGTTGACCAGAAAGCCATAGTATTGGGCCATTCTCCGATATGCCTCACCCAGAATTGGATCGTAGATCAATACTTTTTTCACTGCTGCTTTGAGGTTGTCTGGAACGATTACCTTAGGTATTCCCCCAAAATACTCGAAACAACGGCGATGAAGAGCAATCCAAGTGGGTATCTTCTGATCGAATACGATTTCTGCGTATTGATGACGGCTATACCCTAATGTGCCTACAAATACGTATGCATTCCGGATCCGTCCGCTTTTTGGATCGTACAACTTTCCAACATATCCAAAATCTACTTGCATTTCTTCTCCGGCAGCTGTGTGCACCCGGGTATAGCTTTCTGGCTCTTTTTCTAGATCGAGACGGCTTACAAACCTGCGTAATGAGGAATAACTACCTCTGTACCCGTGTTCATCTCGTAACCTCTGCCAGATTGCCATCATTTCTACCCCTTTTTCTAGCATATTGGTTACATAATCGCGGTGAGGCTCAATACTGGAAGGAATCTTTGGTGGTTTTGCTGCTGGTCCTAATTCCCTTAGTAATTCCTCTTCTTCTACCATTGCTCTGGTTACATCCAAATATCCTTTTTCCTCTGCTAGTAATTTATATTTATGAACTGTTGGTCGTGATAGTCCAAGGTTAGTTCCAATCTGTCGTTCGCTTTCACCGGCTCTTATTCGATAAATTATTTCCCGTATTATATTCACGTGTTTGCGCTCCATATTTTAGGCTCTCCTTTGATTTTTTACTCAGGAGAGATTGTGCCACAGTGGTAAACACCGGGCGACTATGAGTGGTAAACATCGGGCGATCACGCCTGGTAAGCATAAGGCGGCTATGAGTGGTAAACATCGGGCGGCTATGACTGGTAAAGTCTAACCCGGTAATTGACATGGGCCCAAATCAGTCTTTTTGATCTTGCCCAGATGCAAATTGAGTTACAAGAAATTTTCAATCGACCGGTAGATATTCTTGAAAAAGCCGCTTTGCGTAATCCATTCCGGAAACGCCACATATTAGCAA
>JAHYJK010000186.1 GCA_019429225.1 Anaerolineaceae bacterium | reverse complement strand
ATTCATTCATTGTGATAATTAAACAACTTCCGGAATAATTTAATTAAAAAAAGTTCCACAGGGAAAAGATGAAAAATAAGAACATACTTCAGGGAATATTTTGGATAAGCATCTACCTGTTTCTGGTTTTAATTCCGGTATTTATCATGTTTATCGAGCCACGTCCTGCAGGGAGAGAATTCTGGCGTGAATTGTCTGTAAGTCTGGTTTTCATCAAGTTGGTGATGATGGCATTGCAATTCGTATTAACCACCCGTTTCAAGTGGCTGAAAGCTCCTTATGGCGCAGACATTATATAACATTTTCATCGCCAAATATCTTTTGTAGCGCTGGCGCTCATCCTTGTTCACCCCTTCTTACTGTTCATCTTCTCTCCTGACACATTGACATTGTTACTGGTCTGGACTGCACCCTGGCGGGCAAGGGCAGCCATCACGTCTGTATTAACATTATTTGCGGTTGTAGGTCTCTCCGTTTGGCGGAAAAAATTGAAAATTGAATATAACCGTTGGCGGATCTGGCATGGCATTTTTGCCAGTGTAGCAGTCGCTTTCGCCATGGTTCATGTTCTGCTGGTCGGACATTATGTTGATCTTCCCTGGAAGAGAGCCCTCTGGCTTGCCTACGGTGTTTTCTGGGTAGGATTGCTCATCTACACTCGCTTGATCAAACCTATCCTGTTATTACGAAAGCCTTATCAAGTGACTGAGATCAAACAAGAATTGGGCAATGTCTGGAGTCTGACACTTGAACCAGTTGGACATAAAGGTATTCGGTTCCAGCCCGGCCAATTTGCCTGGATAACTGTCAGAAATTCACCCTTTACAGATGCGGAACATCCATTTTCAATTTCATCCAGCGCTGAAGACCAGGGAAAATTAACCTTTACCATCAAGGAATTGGGAGATTTCACCCGCACCATAAAATACCTTCAAGTTGGTGAAAATGTCTTTGTGGATGGACCATTTGGATCATTTTCGGTCTATCGTCATCCACATGCAAAAGATTCCGTGTTTATCGCCGGTGGTGTTGGCATTACACCGGTCATGAGTATGCTGAGAACGCTTGCTGATCGAAAAGATGAGTGAAAATTGACACTGATCTATGCCAATAAGGAGTGGGATCAAGTCACTTTTCGTGATGAATTAGAACAACTCAAAAACAAATTAAATTTGAACATCGTTCATGTTCTTGAAAAAGTGCCTCTAGATTGGCTTAGAGAAAAAGGTTTTATCAACCAGGAGATATTATTAAAAAGCTTGCCTGATTTCAAGCAAAGAAACAGGATGGAAATATTCATATTTGGCCCTGCCCCGATGATGAATGCTGTTAAAAAAACACTGGATCATATGGGGGTTTGGTCCGGAGATTTTCACTCAGAACGATTTGATTTAGCCTAGGAGATAATAATGCAACAAAAAATATCAACCTTTATCGCGATCACCATTGGAGGAATCAGTGTTCTGGTTGCAATCATTTTTGCATTTGTTCAAAGTCAGGGTTAACAGGATTTTAGTAAAACCGATTAATTACAAAAAAATTAAATAAATAATACTATATACAAACATTATACTTTAACTATTCGTTCCTTGATTATTCAGATTAAATTTTCCTATGAATGAATTAATTTATTCCTGGGAAAAAATTTTAAACGATATGGCTATCGATGCCATTCATCGCTCCAAGAGTGAAACATATTCCATCAAAGCCAATCAAAAGAAAATTGAACTAGCTTATAATCGTTGCACGGAAATCACCAAAGAACACTCAAAAACGTTTTTCATGGCATCATCTTTGTTGCCCAAGCAAAAACGAGAAGCGGCCAGAGCACTCTACGCATTTTGTAGAGTTACAGATGATTTGGTAGATTGCGGCAATCATGATCTCATGTCAGCGCTTGAACTCTGGAGAAATCAAAATCACAATTCCCATGAAGAACAAAAAGATGAACTCACGTTAGCCTGGGTAGATACTCGGAAGCGATTCAATATTCCAAAGCATTACGGTGAACAACTTATTCAAGGGGCATCACAGGATCTGACGAAAACGCGATATGAAAATTTTGATGAATTAGCCCAATACTGCTATGGCGTTGCCAGTACTGTTGGTCTAATGGCCATGTTTATCATTGGATTTAAAGATGAAAACGCATTCCCTTATGCTATTCGATTAGGAGTTGCCTTGCAACTAACAAACATATTAAGAGATGTGGGGGAAGATTGGCAAAGAGGAAGATTATATCTTCCGAAAAACGAAATGGAGCGATTCAACATAACAGAAAAAGACATTCAATCAGGTATCGTGACTGACAAGTGGCGAGCGTTTATGCGATTTCAGATTGAGCGTAACCGCCGATTATATGCAGAGTCCCTGCCCGGAATTGAATTGTTGAACAAAGAAGGCCGATTTGCGATTGGAGCAGCCGGTGAACTTTACCAGGCAATTCTGGGTGAAATAGAAGCGAATGATTACGATGTTTTCAACAAAAGGGCGTTTGTCAAAAATTCAATGAAACTGATAAAAGTTCCTTCAATCTGGTTGCGTTCCACCTTTAATCTTTATCCGAAACCAAATTATTTTGTCTCAAAAATAACAACTTAATTAGAAGGCAGGTAAGCCACAAAAAATAATTGTAATAAGTAGTGGATTTAAAAGTCTTGCGTATTTAGCAGGTGTCCATCAGGGAAAAATATTTGTTAAGGATTTATTATTTTAAAATAAATAAGCGCTAAAATTAGCCTAAGCATTAGATTTCTGTTTTTTATCTTTTCAGAAATAACGAAAAATAAGGAATCAACAATGATCCCAATTCGTGACCAGATCCCCACCAGGCGTGTTCCCTTCGTTAATTACATACTGATTGCAGCCAACATTTTTGTGTTTGTGTTGCAATGGATGGCTGGGTCAAACGAAGACGCACTCATTTATCAATTTGCATTGATTCCTGCCAGTTTTTCTAATGGAATCGGTCTAGGTGATATATCTGATATCTTCACCAGCATGTTCATGCATGCTGGTGTAGCACATCTAGGTGGAAATATGTTGTATTTATGGATTTTTGGCGATAATGTTGAAGACAGCATGGGGCATGGAAGGTACTTGTTATTTTATTTGATTGGTGGATTGGTTGCCTCCCTGGCTCATGTTTTCACCAACCCTGCCTCTCAGATTCCAACCGTAGGCGCAAGTGGTGCAATTGCCGCAGTGCTGGGAGCATACCTTGTTCTCTATCCTAACTCAAAAGTGCTAACGATTATTCCGCTTGGATTTTTCTTGCGAATGACAATGGTTCCCGCTGCTATTGTTTTAGGGTTGTGGTTTGTACTGCAATTATTCAGTGGTGTTATGTCAATGGGTGGGCCAGATGTTGGGGGTGTAGCGTTTTGGGCTCATATCGGAGGTTTTGTCGCCGGTGTTATCCTGGCAAAATTGTTCGCTAAAAAAAGATATGCGGATACTATTGTTCGTTGGTAAAAACGTAAAAGAAGGAGAATTTGGACTTCTCAATTATCAATTTAACAAATAGAAGAAAATGACTATGTGAACGAGTACACTCACCACCGAAATGACTTTGAATTTTAGTTTTCTGGTCTTGTGTCTGAAAACTGTCATCCCTAACAAAGAGCCTGCTCCCCCTCCAAGAATAATGAATACATAAAGGGTTTTTTCTGGGACTCGCCATTGTTGTAACTGCGCACGTAATTTGTCGAATCCCCAGACAAGAAAAGTTATAACATTAATAACCAGGTAATATAAAAACATTGTTTACCCTGTTGAATTAGAGAAAATTATATAAAAAGATAGCAATCAATGAACTCGTATTAATCGAAAGTCATAAGGCGCTAACATCAGGCGTTTCGAATCTAAAATTTTTTCTAAACCCAGTTCTACCAACTGACTGAATTTTTTCGAGATAATTAATTCTGGAACGATTTCTTGAGGTTTCTCAGAGAAATTCGCTAGCACGATAACATAATCTGATTCATTCTTTCGGGCATACCCAAATACATGGGGGTTGTCTGTGTCAAGAATTTCTGTATTTAAATTTCTGAAAACTGAATTGGTTTTTCGAATTTGAATCAACCTTAAGAAATCTTTATAAAGTTTTCCTTCAATTGTATTCAATTTAGTCCGATTATTATATTTTTTCCTGTCAAACTTCGGACGATGAACCCAACGGCTGTCATGTGCTTTGGATTTGTCTTCCAGATAATAATAGTCATTCAAAGTCCCCAGCTCATCTCCTAAATAAATTAAAGGTATTCCGCCGATTGTCATGATGATTCCATGAATCAGCGCAATTCTTTTAATAGCAAGGTCAACTTCTTTACCCGTTTCAATAGCAATGGCTTTCTCTAAACCTGCCAATGATGCACAGGTACCTGAAATTCGACTATCTCCCGTTTTTGGATTCTCTTGAAATGGGAGACCACGTGCAAAACTGCCTGGAAATCGACCACGATAAAACTCATTCAAAAATTGACGGTGGTCGAAACCAGTGATCCATAATTCAGCTGCATCATCATCCGAGAATGTCCAGCCAATATCATCATGAACGCGCACATAATTGACCCAGGCACATTGATCGGGTAATGTAAGACGTTTTTGCATCGAATGTTTTAGCAAGCGCACTTCGCGTGTTGCCAGGCTTTCCCACAACAATGCCATCAGAAGTGGATTGTATGAAATCTGACATTTTTCTGGTGATATGTATTTGATTACATCGTCCGGGTGAACAATTGCTTCTGACTTAAATAAGAGGGAAGGCGCAGCAATTCGGGCAATTAAATTAAATGCCTGTATCAAAAGGTGCGCTTCTGGAAGATTCTCGCAGTTCGTTCCCAATCGCTTCCAGATAAATGCCACTGCATCCAACCGCAAGACTTCTACACCAGCATTTGCCAGGAATAACATTTCCCTTGCCATTTGCACAAACACAGCTGGATTCTGGTAATTCAAATCCCATTGATAGGAGTGAAATGTTGTCCACACCCACCTATCAATCGATTTGAAATATGTGAACGTCCCCGGATGTTCATCCGGAAAGATTTCTCGTAAATGAGCTTCGTAAGCATCTGGCATTCTGCGGTCCGGGTAAATCCAATAAAAGTCCTCATATATGGGATCACCTGCTTGTGCTTTAAGTGCCCATTCATGCTCATTTGAAGTATGGTTAAAAACAAAATCCAAAACCAGACTGATACCATTTTTTCGCAATTCGTTTGCCAGATCAATCAACTCATCCATTGTGCCAATATCTGGATTAACTTGCCGATAACTGCTGATGGCATAACCACCATCATTCTCCCCTTTCGGTGTTTTGAACAAGGGCATCAAGTGCAGGTAAGTTACACCTAACTCAAGTAAGTATGGTATCTTTTGATGTAAGCCCTTAAGATCACCAGCAAATAAATCCACATAACACACCGCACCCAACATTTGTTCAGATTGAAACCATTGGGGATCAATTTCTCGTTTTTTATCCAGAATTTTTAAATCTTTTGGACGATTAATCCAACTCTCTGCCAACGCATAAAATAGTTCTTCAATATAATAGATTGCATCATAAATTTCCCCATAAAGGGGAAATAATTTCCTGAATAAAGTTGGAAAATAAAATTCTAACCTTTGAACAAACTGGTTCCAATCCTCAGGGTGAGAAATTGCATAGTTTTGATAACGATATTGCAACCTGGGCAATAAACGCTCATACGTAAAATGTGCTCGATATTGCATGTCCATTAATAAATTAATCCGTTACTCTTAATTTTTGCCAATGAATACTTTTCTTTGGAATTCTTTCAAGGATATAATGGGATTGGTGCGAATAAAGATCGCAAATACTCGCACCTTTCCCCATCGTTCCAGGCAGCTACATGATTTACAAACGGAGAAAAAACCCAATGGAAATTTGATGGATATGAAAAATCTGCCATTTAAGCTGATCCCACCTTTAACCAGCGAAAGCCATAACCTTCCAGGGTCAATATCCGATCTTCAAGTACAACTGGCTGATACAGATTTAGAACATCCTGAAGCTCTTCATTCTTAATACCCATTTCTTTCAAGCCAACCTGTTGGCTTTCGGAAGAAAAATTAGCAATAACCAGTATCTTTTCCTGCTCATTTTCACGTAAAAACGAAAAGATTGATTTATTTTTGGGTGAACATAATATAGATGTTCCCTCACCAAAAACAGAATGCTGTTTTCGGATCATGATCATAATTTTCAGCCAGTTCAGAAGTGAAGTTGGGTCTTCCATAGATGCTTTAACATTCACTTTTTGGTATCCATAAATGTCATCATCAATCACCGGTATTCGTAATTTTTGAGGCTCCACATCTGAGAACCCACCATTTAATGAATCATCCCATTGCATAGGTGTACGAACACCATCTCGATCGCGTAATTCCACATTATCACCCATTCCAATTTCATCACCATAATATAAAACTGGAGAACCTAAAAATGATAGAAGGATCGAATGCATGAGCCGAATCTTGCGCTGATCATTGTCCAATAGCGGAGCCAGTCTGCGACGAATGCCTAAATTCAAACGCATTCTTGGTTCTGGTGCAAAATATTCCCACATGAATTGACGTTCTTCTTCTGTAACCATTTCCAATGTTAATTCATCGTGATTTCGTAAGAAAATACCCCATTGACAACACTCTGGTATTTCAGGCGTACGTGCTAAAATTTTGTCAATCGAGGTACGATCGGATTTAGCAAGCGCCATAAATAAACGTGGCATCAGTGGAAAATGGAAATTCATATGGAATTCATCGCCATCACCAAAATAATCCCGTGTTTCTTCAGGCCATTGATTAGCCTCAGCCAACAACATGATTTCAGGTGAATATGCTTCGACAAAAGCACGCAGACGTTTATAGTATGCATGTGATTCTGGTAAATTTTCAGAAGAACTGTCTTCACGCTCAAATAAATAAGGCGGAGCATCAACCCGGATTGCATCTACACCCAGATCAATCCAGTATTGGACGGTTCGCATCATTGCTTTTTGAACCTCTGGATTATCATAGTTCAGGTCCGGTTGGTGATAAAAGAATCGATGCCAGTAATATTCACCACGTATTGGATCATAAGTCCAATTTGATTTTTCATAATCGATAAATATAATACGGGCATCTTTAAATTTTTGATCTGTGTCACTCCATAAATAATAATCTTTGTATTTCTCAAATTCAGGATGGTTTGGATCGTGAGAAGCTTGAAACCATGGATGTTGATCGGACGTATGATTGGGAATCAATTCAACCATCATTTTCATTCCTCTATGATGTGTTTCGTTGACCAGAGTAGTAAAATCCTCCAATGTCCCA
>JAHYJK010000185.1 GCA_019429225.1 Anaerolineaceae bacterium | reverse complement strand
ACCCAGATCGGTGTAGGGATGGTCTTCAGCATACTTCACCGTCGCCAGAAACCAGGGGCAGGGCACCATCACCGCGCCGCTGGAGATGGACCCAGCAGCATCCAGATGAGCGTAGGCATCCACTGTCGCCTGGCACATACCGATGTCATCGGTGTGAATGATGACAACCCGGTCTTGTTGCGAGTATCCAAGATTTTTCAGTAGGGGATTAAACGATTTTTGCATGCTTTACCTCAACCATTTAATTAAATCAATGTTGTTTCGGCCGGCGAAGCTGTGTCCTGATCTGCAATGATGGCATAATCAGGGTGGTCCTGCAGCAATGTGACCGGGTAGTTGATATCATGCTTTGACAATAAAGCCACACGCAGCACAGTTCTTTGCCAGGCTCCTCCCGTGCAATATATCCGAATGCGCCGGGACGCCAGAATATCCCCAAAGCCAATCGTAACCGCCACGCTGGGGATGTGGTAGGGATTTCCACCGGTGTTCCAGATGCTGTTCATCACAAGTGTGTCCGGATTGAGATGGATGATACGAGTTTTTGACGCCATGAATTCTTCCATGGAGACTTGGGTGTAATGGTTATAGGGAGGTTCATTGAAAGCGATGTGTCCATGATAACCAATGCCGCCATAACAGGTATCGATGCCACCTATGTTTTCAATTTGTTGACTTATCTCATCCAGATGGAGTGGGTGGGGAAAGTGGATATGGTTTGCTGGGATACGTAAATCTTCATCCAGTTGATGGAAGACCTGGGTAGTCATGTAATGCTTGAAACTGAGCGGGTGTCCCTCCGGGAGTGGACGACCCTGCCAATCGGTGTACTCATCCATGTTAAATGTGTACACGTTTTTCCAGCTGATTCGCTCGTGATTGCAGATGTCCACCAGGATGGGGTACTGGCCGATGGGGCCTACCGGCAGAATGAGCCTGGTTGGTTTACCAACAACATTGTTTGCTTGAATTTCATCTGCTATGGAGCGTGCGAAGTGATTAAATACGGCTGGTGCATCTGGGAGCACCTTAAAATTAATGTTTGTTGTGCTTTGTAATTCTTTAGCCGTACAGGTTAATTGGTTTGGTTTAAGTTTCATGAAACCTCATCATTGCTTTTATCTGCGTTATTCTGAATGGTAATTAAAAAAACAGGAAGTTATTTCATTCTAATCCAGAAATAATCTTTGATGAAAAGAAAATACTGAAACATCAACTGGTTGTCAAGTAAGAATTAATCAAATTCAACAAAATTACAGTTGTACTTGGTTAATGTATTTTTTTACTTGAAATTCATAATTCGATATGCTATATTGTCTTCATCAATGTTCCAATAAAAAAACAAACCTTGTTATCTTAACCTTTTATTATTTCTAACTTTACCACCCCAAATAGCTCGATCATTAGGATGATGATCAGGTGTGATAAAAACAATAAAGGTTACGGTACTCGCTAAGACATTGATATCACTTCAGAAAACAGCATAAACTGGTCGATATATTCAACAGATATTTTGGAAGCATGATCCAAATAACATTGAACAGACCCTAATCCGATAAATCATGTTAACAACAAGAACTCATTTTGAAAGGAGGAGTCAGGAAAGAAAAACAAGATTAATGATGCTTTTTACCCAATTAGAAAAAAGGAGAATGAGAATGAAAAAACAATTAAGTTTACTGGCTATCCTGTTCGCAGTTATCTTTTTAGTGGGGCTGGTTGGTTGTGGACCTGCAGAAACCCCGGCTGCACCAGCTGAACCTGCAGCACCAGCTGAACCTGCTGCTCCCGCTGCACCAGCCGAACCAGCAGCACCAGCTGAACCTGTTGTACCTGCTGAAGCGAAGGAATTTATTACCTGGTTTCAATATGATCAGAACAATACTGACCCAGCCAGTGATGAACGCGTCGGGAATGAATATCTGCGCAAAACAATTCCAGAATTCAATGCGGAATTTGCAGGAAAATGGGTCTGGAATAGTGTCCATAAACCTTTTGACAAGATCGCATCAGAATTAGTGGCAGCATCCATTGCCGGTGGTGATGTGCCGGATATGACCGAAATGGAAGGGAATGTTCTGATGACCTACTACCGTAATGGCGTCTTAATGGACATAACCGATTGGGTACAACAACAAGCCTGGTTTGCGGACATGGACTCAAGCGCTATCAATGCCTGTACCGCTCCTGATGGAAGAATTTATTGTGTTGCATTGGCTGAACGTCCTCACCTGACCTATGTCTGGGCAGATCGTTTCCCGAATGGCTATCCTACTACACCAGAACAATTCCTGGTGGAGGCAGAACGGTTAAAAGCGGAAGGTCTATATGCCATGACATTCTTTGGATCGACAGCCTATGGTGGTGATGGCGCAAGCCGCGCTGTGTGGACAATTAATACTTCCTTTGGTGGTACCTATTACGATGATGATGGTAACATGTTACTGAACACACCAGAGACAATTGCTGCCATTGAGTTCCTGCGTGAAATCGTAGCGAATGAGTATGTGGCTCCAGTGTCTTTCGCAGGTGGATTCCAGGAAGAAGAAGCATTCAAGGATGCATCGGCAGGTGCCATCCCAACCGGTCTATTCGGGTACCGCTATATCAACCCACTGACAGCCCCGGATGGGACAAAATATGACACATCAACATCGGACGATATGATCAATGCCATTGCAGCCGGTGATGTGGTCATGCGTCCATCATTTGCTCCCGACAGTAACACACCTGGCTGCAATATCGATATCCAGGCGCTGGCAATTCCGGTAGGTTCCAAGAATGTTGAAGCAGCTTATGATTACATCAACTGGATTATGACTCCAGACCGTAATGCAGAGTTTGTGGCCGGCCCTGGTGGTGGCTTCCCTGCTTTGAAATCAATGCAGAGTCACCCGGCATTTGACACCCCATTTTATCAACAGGCTGCGATTGCAATAAATGGTAGTTCCTGTAAACCCTGGCAGGGTACCCTTGAAAGACCCAATGAAGCTGCTGAATTGATCATGAATGTTGTTTACCGCCTGATCAAGGAAGATCCATCGCTGGATATCTACACAGAGCTAACCAAGACTCAGGATGAGTACAATTCAAACAACTAATTAAGTAAGATGAAAAAACTATCAATACAAAAAGCTGTGCGTATTAAATTACCACAGCTTTTTTTATTGAAAAAATTTTAAATGAATGTATTTTCATACACAAAAATATACAATTTTCGAAAATCATTTCATAATGATGGGCTGACGCACGGAAAATAAGGATTGAAAACCTTAAAATATTCAGCTATACTTGAAATCAGTTCAATTCTACTTGACAAGCGTTTTTCGACATGCTATTATATTCTTATTCCCAGAAATGAAATCATAGAATACTCCGCTATAAAAGACCACTTTTATAAGATAATAATCAAAAATTGTTTAGTAGTACTGAATCATTCTGTTATCTTCTGGAGTTTTAAGTAATGCTGATACATGCTTCACTTCCAGGACAAAATTTGAGAAAAAAGACCAAACACAAATCCAATCATTTATTAATATCGAATCAAGTAAATCAATCTGATCATCTCAATCATTGTAAATGGATATCAGAAAGATTATTTTCTATACCCGGAAAATGAGGGGAGATAAAATACTTAAATATAACTTTTGATGTATTTTTTACGAATTACTGAATTGATGTACTATAAGCGGTATTGAAAGGAGGTGGTTGATTAGAAAATATCCGATTTTTACTTATTTGTCAAAAACCTGATTCAAAAAAAATTAAGGAGAATAAGAATGAAAAGCAAGAAATATTTATTTTTGACCGCTCTGATGTTGGTCGTTTTCGCAATCGGTCTGGTTGGTTGTAAACCTGCCGAAACCCCAGCTGCCCCAGCTGCACCAGCCGAACCGGCTGCCCCCGCTGCACCTGCAGAACCGGCCTCTCCCGCTGAGCCGGCTGCACCAGCCGAGCCGGCTGCACCAGCCGAAGAATTACCAGTTGTAACCTGGTTCCAATATGATCAGAACAATGAAGACCCTGCCAGTGACGAACGTGTGGGTAACCAATGGTTAAGAGACAATATCCCGTTATTTGATGCAACTTTTGAAGGCACATACTATTGGGAAAATATCCCCAAAGCATGGGATAAAATGACAGCTGAATTGGTGGCTGCAGTAATCGCTGGTGGTGAAGTACCGGATATTGTTGAATTAGGTGGGGCGCAAGTTACCAGCTATGTCAATAACGGTGCATTAATGGATCTCACCGACTGGATGATGGCTCAATCATGGTATGCCGATATGGAAGAGGGTGCATTGGATACCTGTAGAGGAACCGATGGTCGTCTTTATTGTGTACCGACTGCAGAACGTCCTTATTTGACCTATGTATGGGCAGATCGATACCCCGATGGCTTCCCAACCACACCGGAACAATTCCTGGTTGAAGCAGAGAGACTCAAGGCAGAAGGATTATATGCCTGGTCGTATTTCGGAAACACACAATATGGTGGTAGTGGCGCCAAACGTGGTCTCTATTCTGTGATTGCATCCTTTGGTGGTGGGTATGAAGGTCCTGATGGATCCATGTTACTCAATACACCTGAAAATGTTGCCGCAATCAGTTTCGTTCGTGACACTGTTTTGAAGGGTTACAGTCCAGATACCGTTTTCGCTGGTGGATTTATTGAAGAAGATTCCTTCAAAGATGCCTCCGCTGGCGCATTCCCAACCGGTCTGTTCGGTTATCGCTACATCAATCCTTTGACTGCACCTGATGGAACAAAATACGAAACAGGCACAGAGCAGGATATGATTGATGCGATTGCAACTGGTGATGTGATCATGCGCCCGATGTTTGCTCCTGAAGGCAAAACCCCAGGTTGTAACATTGATGTTCAGGGTCTTGGTATTCCTGTCGGTGCCACAAACTTACAGGGTGCTTATGACTACATTAACTGGTTGATGACTGATCAGGAATTGTATGTAAATTATGTTCTCGGACCAGGAGGTGGTTTCCCGGCATTGGTTTCCGTTCAACAACATCCCAAATTGGACACTCCATTCTTCCAGCAGGCTGCCATTGCAGTCAATGGTAGCAAATGTGTTATGGCAGTGAAGAACCTGGAACGACCAGACGAAGCCAGTGAAATGATCATGAATGTTATTTACAAATTGATCAAAGACGATCCTAATGCAGATATCGCAACCGAACTGCAAAAAGTTCAGGATGAATACAACAACAACTAATCAGATCTTCTGATTTACTTCTCGCAGAAAATTTGATGAAGGTGAGAAGGTTAACTTCCTTCTCACCTTCGAACCTTAATAACCAGAAAATCTTCTTGAGTTAACGAACCTGCTTTTTGGAATCTTTTTCTAGTTTGTTAACGAATTGGCCAAATAAGAAATTTGCCTCTAGAGGTTTTGAACCCTTTTATCAGGTCAAATATCCACTAGGTTGAATTAAGTCAAGATTTTCATGGTTTTTATTTTCTCACCCATGAAAGGTGTCTATGCAAAAGAATCCCTCTCAATTTCTGAAACGGTTTGAAATTCGAAAATCATTACCGTTTTGGCTAATACTCCCGACAGTTATTGTTATTTTGGTAATTCAGGTGTATCCCGCATTTTACACAATGTGGTTAAGCCTTCAAGAACGTAAAGGTGCATCCTGGGAATATGTTGGTTTTGATAATTTTGAAAAACTGACCAAAGCCAATTTGTTTCCGGAAAGTATCGGACACACTGTAATCTTTCTTGTTGGTTATGTTATATTGACACTTACGCTTGGATTTATTATTGCGCAATTACTTAAACGGAATGTACCACTAACAGGTTTGTATGTCACCATCCTATTTATTCCCTGGATCATTGCTGACATTATTGCAGGTTTGGTATTCAGATTATTGGTGACACCGGATTATGGACTATTTTCCGGAATTCTTGCTGAAAGAGGAATTTCAGTGCTAACTGACTCAAGACCACCATCCTTTATTGGCTCGTTTCCTTTTCCTCCTTCTCCTGCAATGATATTCTTGATACTGGCAGCTACCTGGCGGGCACTTCCATTTATTACCTTACTTATTTTGGCTTCACTCCAAACAATTCCACATGAAGTTATCGAAAGTGCGCGTATTGATGGTGCCAATGGATTGCAAATTACCAACCATATCACCATCCCATTGATTCTTCCAACCATGGTTGTTGCACTCTTCAACCTGATTCTAGGTGGTATGAATGGGGTGGGTATGGTGTTTAGCCTTACAGGAGGTGGGCCAGGAACTGCCACCTATGTGTTGAGTTATTTCTTGTACGTGCTTGGATGGGGACAGCTACGATTTGGCAGGGCAGCAGCTTTGGCGTTGATGATTGCTATTGTCAATTGGTTCTTAATATTCCTCGTTCTTCGAGCCACGCAATTGCATAAGAAGGAGAGATAACATGAGCATTCCTACAGGAAATTACTTATCCAGGCGTGCCTGGGAAACCAGGTTTGTTAACTTTGCGCTGATTGTTGTGTGCTTATTCGCAGTATTTCCCATTGTTACAACCATCACCATCTCCTTCAAACAACAAGCTGATATCACGAGAAAACCACCCATCTTCTTTCCATGTGATATCCCGGAAAAATCCTTCGAATGGAGTGCTTGCCGTTGGGCTACCGAAGGATATGAACGTGTTTTCGCGCCAAAACCGGATGAAACTGCATTGTTAGGCTTTAAACTGACTGGAAATCTGGTAAAAACGTATATCCCCAATACCATGATGTATGCGTTTTCTTCAGCTTTTGGGGTTATGATGTTGGCCAGTCTTTCAGGTTTTGCATTTTCACGTTACCGTTTTCGTGGCCACAATGCATTGATGACAGCTATTTACGCTGTCACCGGTATTCCATTGATCACAAATATGCTGGCATTATATCAAATGAGCATCATTCTTCGAAAAAATATTCCATTTTTCGATGACAGGCTTTTCCTGATATTCGTTTATTTGGGTTTTTATCTCCCAATCAGCGTCTGGATTACCAAAGGATTCTTTGATGCGATCCCTCGTGAACTGGAAGAATCAGCTTTAATTGAAGGATGTTCTCCCTTGGGTGCCATGTTCCGGATCACCATGCCTTTAGCGACACCGGGGTTGATTTCCATTTTCCTGCTTGCTTTTGTGAATGTGTGGAACGAATTTATTGTTGCCTATCTGTTGGTCACGAAGAATGAATATAAACCAGCCATGTTTGGTTTATATGATTTTCTCAGTCAGAACATTATTAACCTGCAAGTATTGGCGGCAGCCTGTTTGGTTATCGCCGCACCGATCATTATCCTGTTCCTCTTCACCCGTAAAACCTTCTTCCGAGCTATGGTGGAAGGTGCTGTAAAAGGATAAGTATCAGAAAATCTTACGCTTGATTGCTTTAGGAGTTGTTCTTTGACGGAAAAAAG
>JAHYJK010000184.1 GCA_019429225.1 Anaerolineaceae bacterium | reverse complement strand
TCATCCCCATAGTAGATCGAAGGTGCGCCGGGATAGGTCATCAGGAACAGGGCCGCCAGCAGCATCAAATCCTTATGCCCGTTCAGCAGGCTTAAAAACCGGGCGGTATCATGACTATCCAGCAGGTTCATTTGCGCCAGCACGGCTTCACGTGGGTACTTTTCAAGTAATCCCTGCACATAGGCAGCAAAATCCTGCACTTTGTTGATTTTCAAATCGGGTGCGTGCGCTGAAAGCCAATGTCCGAACAATTCCTGGTTCACTTCATCGCCACCAAAATAGATCCAGATGCCATAGGTCAGCAGGTAATTCATGACGGCGTCAAACTGATCACCAGCCAGCCAGCGCGTGGCATCCTGCGCGATTTCACCGGTTATATACACCTCCGGATTGGCACGCTTGACCACCTGGCGAAATTCCTGCCAGAAAGCATCGTCATCAATCTCAAAGGGTACATCCAACCGCCAGCCGTCAATGCCCTCATCCACCCAGTATTTGGCCACCGAGAAGATATAGTTGCGTACCTGTGGGTTGTCGGTATTGAATTCTGGTAAAGCGGGCAGACCCCACCAGCAGCGATAATTGGGCTCACCCTGATAGGCGTTCAAAGGAAAACCGCGAATGTCAAACCAATCCAGATAGGCGGATTTCTGGCCATTTTCCAAAATATCATTGAACGGGAAGAATCCACGGCTGGCATGATTGAAGACACCATCCAGCACCACACGCATATTGCGTTTATGGGCTTCTCGCAGTAATTTTTTAAAGGCCTTATTCCCACCCAGCATCGGGTCCACCTGGAAGTAGTCATGGGTGTGGTAACGGTGATTGCTGGCTGATTGGAAGATCGGATTGAAATACAGGGCATTCACCCCCAGGTCCTGCAAATAATCCAGCTTCTCCACCACCCCGAGTAAATCACCGCCTTTGTATCCATAAACAGAAGGCGCGGAATCCCAGCTTTCTAGATTATTCGATTTCATCACCTTCTTTGATTTTGCAAACCGGTCCGGAAAAATCTGGTAGAAAATCGCATGGTGTACCCATTCTGGCGTAGTAAAGCTGTTCATTTTCAACTCCCTTCTGGCTCAATCCAAATCAAAATAAAGCGCTTTCCGGTATCTCACCCTGAAAGCGCCATTTCTTGTCACGATCCAATCATTCGTTCAAACTGGACAATGCGTGCGTTTCCGCTGTCCACGAATTGTTTCTGTTGATAATGCCGACCATCCCGCAAAATCACATGTAAGGAGCGCACCGGTACTTCATAATCGCCTTCACGTTCAAAGATCTCCAGCTCTGCAGTACGATCATCCCCCCGTAACTGGTAGCGTGTGGTGGCGAATTTCCCCTGCATATAATCCAGGCTGATCCCATCATCCTCATACAGGGTGAATTCCGCCTGATCGCCAGGGAAAAGATGCAAACTCAATGGTTCCAATGGCTTTTCGCCTACATACTGCATGGCCGGACCCATGGGGATGACGGCTCCAGCGCGCACATACAACGGCATTCTGTTCAGAGGAGCATCAGCCAGGATATAGCGACCACCTTCAAAGCGGTAACCATCCCACCAGTCATACCAGACGCCTTCCGGTAGATATACCTGCCGGGCAATCTGACCCGGTTTCAGGATCGGCGCAGCCATCAGATAGCGACCTATCAATACCTGATCATCAATGTGATAAGTTTGTTTATCCTCGGGATAATGCAGGAACAAGGGTCGCCAGACCGGGTACCCGCGTTGTGCAGCTTTCCAGAACACGGAGTATAAGTATGGCATCAGGCGGTAACGCAAGGATAGATAATCTCTGGCGATGGCTTCCACTTCTTCGCCAAACTGCCAGGGCTCCTGCGCTGCAGTGCCCGTGCAGGTATGCCCGCGGCTAAAAGGATAGAGCGATCCAATCTGCATCCAGCGCGCATACAACTCCGGGGTGGCATTTCCGAAAAATCCGCCAATATCCACGCCCACAAAAGGAATTCCCGAAATTCCCATGTTAAGCAATTGTCCCATGGACATCTCGAGATGTTCCCAGCAGGATCCATTATCGCCCATCCAGGATGTAGACCAGCGTTGCACGCCTGCAAAACCGGAACGGGTCAGGTGGAAAGCTCTTTCATTGGGTTTGGATTTGCGCATGCCTTCATAGGATGCCTGTGCCATTTGTGATCCGTATAAATTATGTAACTCGGCGTGCGTGGTGACCTCTTCGGGAGCACCCTGTTCCGCTTTTAGCGGCAGCGTGCCACCTCGCCCACCACCCAGATGAAAGGGTTTTTCGAACACGGTGGGTTCATTCATATCATTCCAGATGCCACTCACGCCCTGTGCGACCAACCCATGCTGCCAATCCCCCCACCAATCACGTACCTCTTTCCGGCTGAAATCCGGAAATACCGACTCATCCGGCCAGACAAATCCGGAGCTGATCTTGCCACGCGCATCCCGTATAAAATAGCCTTTTTCCACCCCTTCGCGGTAGACGGCGTAATTTGGGTCAACTTTCACACCCGGGTCAATAATCGTCACCACCCGGAAATTCTTCTTTTTCAAATCCGCCAGCATGCGTTCCGGCGTTGGAAAGCGCTCATCGTTCCAGGTGAATACCCGAAACCCATCCATGTAATCAATATCCAGGTGAATCACATCACACGGAATTTCCTTCTCACGGAAGGTATTTGCCAGGTTGCGTACTTCCTGTTCACTGCCATAACTCCAGCGGCTCTGGTGATATCCCAATGCCCATTTGGGTGGCATCGGCATGCGACCGAGCAATTCAGTCAGGTGTTCGATCACATCCATCGGTTCGGGACCATACGCAATATACACATCCAGCTCTTCGCCCTGGGAATCGAAGCGCAATTGCCCCCGTTTGCTCAGGTCAAAGGTGCTTTCCCAGGTGCTGTTGACATACACCCCATACGAAAAATTCTCGCACATCACCAGATAGACCGGTATTGCCATGTACATCGGGTCCACAAAAGCGGTATGCGGTTCCGCCGGATCTGTAGCCCAGTTTTTCATGGTCTGGCCCTGCTTTTCCATCCTGCCTGCCCGTTCGCCAAATCCGTAATATTTTTCACCGTTTTCGATGCGTTTGGTAAACCAGTAGCGCTCTTCTTCCCAAACCGGTGAGGAAGCATCGGTGAAGAAACTTTTGCCATCCGTGGTCAACATTTCCAGCAGAGCTGTGTCCTTGTCAATGCGGACAGTAAAAGACGAACTGTTCAGGAACAGGGCATGTTGGGTCTGTTGTAAATTGACATCCACACCATGAAAGGATTCATCCGCCAGGGGTACATCCCAGCTATGTTCTTCTTCAAAGTCACCACCGGGCACCATACACACGCGCACCAATTCAGGCTTCAGGAAAGTCACACGCATGTGTGGATCACCACAATCGACCCACAATTCACTGCCTAAAAATCGATATTCCCTTACTGCCCCCAGCATTGCACGTGCTTTAATCATGCTGCCTCCCTACCATTCATTGATGTGGATTCTCTCCGGTAAAAAGCGGTTTACCACAGGTAATGGTTCCGCCGGATAGCCAATGGGTACCAGAGAAAAAGGATGTATTGTATCCGGCAATTTTAACAGATTTTTCAATTCACGTTGCCGGTCTGGGTCGGGATATACCCCGCACCAGACTGCCCCCAATCCCAAACCATGCGCTGCCAGCTGCAGGCTCAACGTGGCTGCGCTGCAATCCAATGCCCAGCGTTTAGGATCAGGGAGGATGGTTTCATCCGCACACACCACAACCGCCAGACTGGCTTCCGGTGTCATGGCAGCAAAGGGATGTGCATCCGGGATCTTTCGCAGCACTTCCCGATCGGTGATGACGTAGAATTGCCAGGGTTGCCGGTTGCGCGCGGATGGGGCATGCATGGCAGCCTTCAACATCATTTCAACGGTCTCTTGTGGTACAGGTTTATAATTAAAATTTCTCACGCTACGGCGCGTTAATAAAGCTTCCATTACTTCCATGATCTACTCCTCTATTGATTCTAAAATTTCGCTGGCACTCCGGTCAGCATATACCACCGCGAACAATCCTGGAAGATAACGATCCATCATCCACACATTCGGGTAGACATGATTGGAGACCAGCGCATAACTCAATCCCTGCCCCTCAAAATCGATGCTGGTGCGAAAACGCACTTCACCATCTTCAAAATCCATCTCAAAATTGCCAATACGCATGCCGTAATTAACCAGGGTAATAAATTCTGCCATCTTTAGCCGTTTTTCATCCGGCACGTTGATCGGAAAATAACTATAAAAATAAAAAATATCCTGTGCTTCGTTATATTCTGCCTGGCAGGAAAAGCGTCCATTCTCGCCCCAATGATTCATTCTTAAAATCAGCACCCCGCGGTCTTCTGATTCTACAAAGAACCACTCATCCTCGGAAAAGAATTGCTTAATTGTCTCATAGGCAACATTCATTTTCTCACCTGGAGCATCACTGGATGACTCGATTCTAGCATACCACCAGAATCGGGAAGGCAAAATGAACCTTAAATTATCGCTTTAAATATAAAACCGGCGCCTGATTACGCCGGCTTTATTGGGATGGAGAGCGTCCCTATTCTATAAGTGCCTGGTCTGGTCTCCCTGGGGACGAGACCAGATCGGCTTGCTTAGAAAGGTATGGCAAGTTATGAATCAATCAAATGTTATTATAGAAAAATTCTGGTTTGGATTGTGTCTCAGTATTGTTACGTTTTTGTTACAATAAGCGGGAGACGATAGCTTTTGTCCAATAACTAAGACTCATAAAAGATGATCACATCCTCAAAATTGACACCACCAAAAAAGCCCATATCCACGGCCACATTGTCAATCTCCGCGCATTGCAGGTAATTCGGCTGCCCTAATTCCTCCACCGAAGAGGCAAAGCGGGAAGCTTCCCGGCTGGCGGTGTAGAAGGAGCTGTATGCCAGAAAAAAGCGTGAGAGTTCAATCCCCCCAGACGGCCAGCAGAAACACCGGCAACGTCAGTGCAAACTCCACCATCGCCTTCGCCTGTTGTTTCTTGCAAATGCCTTTATATTGGTTCATGCTGCCCATTCCAATCCGGCTTGATCAGACCCGATTCACCACGGACGCACCAATAATTAAATACCAACGTCAATGAAATGTGACGATTTCACATATATTGTAGCATTTTTTAACAAAATTGTAATTCTAACATTTTAGCTTTCATAATCATAATTGATGAATTTTATAAGCCTTAACGAAAGAAAAAAACAACCACTACAGTCAGTTTTTTAGGGTGATGGGAAGCATCCATACTTTTGAATATACATTTTGCAATTAACCACTGATTTCGACCTGCCAGTTCGAAACAATTTCAACATCTTGCGCCTACGTGTTGCAATGGATTACCTGCTTCAATTTATAAAGAAAACAGGATTGCGATTGGGTTTCGAGATTGGAATGGTTTGGTTACAAAGATGATGAATTTGAATTCAAATAAAGTATTTAATTTACTCTTATTCACCCGAGGAATTTCAACACAATTTAAAACGGTAGAATGGAGTATGAAGATCAATAATCAATGCATTATTTTATCTAAAGCGTCAAAACCATTATCCAAAAAAGTTCAAACTCTACTTTTAACTAATTCAGTAGAAAATTTCTATCTAGATAATTTCGTAGTGTTTTTAAATATTCCTTTGAGATAACAACTTAAACTACCAGTCACCTCTTCTCATTTCGTGACTGGTAGTTTTTTTCAATTTTTTGTTTAGTTAAATAAATCTCAAAGGATTAGACAATCATTCTCAAAATAATTTTTTATTTAAGTAATTTCATATTTCCAGGATTCTGCGCAGTGGTTGATTCATCATAAAGAATATGTATACTTGATGTTCCGGAAATTTTTACGTTAAGTCCAATCAATTGAGTTGCAAATACCACAGCTTCGCACTGTTCGGAATCAGATTCTAAAAATTCACATTGTTCAGTTTCTTCATATGTGGCCGTGTCAGATGTTCCACCAATACTTATTGTTCCAGTTGGAGCATATATTGTTCCAGAGAAAAACGATTCATCATTCCCAACAAGAGTGATGACACCTGGATTATCTTCAGCCATATAAAATAACACCCCAAAAGTCACACTCTCTTGATTTAATGGTGCGGCAATTTGGACAATTGCATTACCAGTTATTTTTACATTTGTTGTTTTAATATTACTTGGATTACTGTCATTTTTCTTCATAAAAAAAGTTACACCATCACCATAGACATAACCACCTGTTATCGCAAGATCACCTGTAAGACAATATACCCCTTCTTCAAACTCATAATTCCCGCCTGTAATTGAGATTCCAGAATAATTTCCTGGGAGAAGGGTGTTACCAGTAACTGTTCTATTAGGACCAACACAAGGTGGCTCAGCTATTTCTATTGATTCAAAAGGAGGAAGATTATCTGTTGGAGGAGGATTGAAATCAGGCTTATTCTCTGCATCAAATTCTCCCACTAACCCTATTTCTCCATCACCATCATCTGCATTAACTGTTATTGTTCCATTCCCATCAAGGCAAGAGTGAGAAAAAATTCCACCTCCATCCACAAAAACCGTTGCTGTTCCGTTAAAATACATCCCCTTTTGATTTGGTTGACAATCAGTGTTTAATGAAACTATTGCATTTCCTTTTGCGATGGGTCCACGTGGAGTTGCTCTAGTGATTGCTTCGTTGGTTGTAGCTAGTTCTCCTGGAAAAATCAAATGAGCAAATGCTGTAGAAATCGACGATGTGATTCGCACATGTGTGTCAATATAATCCTTGTTTGAATCGCAAATTATTACAACACCATGATTTTCATCAATGCTATGACCATCATACGTTGTAACAACACCATTAATAATTTTTCCAAGAAAAGGAAGTGAGAAATTATTTAATTCTGCAACTGATAAAGCTTCATTTTTTGCTCTGTTGATTAATGAATCTGAACATGTAAAAGTCGTGGTTGTTACATTTCTTTTATTATCTGTAACACCTTCCATATAATTCAAAACTGCTCCACCACCAGCAAGACTGGAGGCATCAGCTGTATTTTGTACAAAACGTCGTTCTGAATAGATCATTCCACCATCAACTGCTAATGCAGCCACGATTACTAAAACAAGTAGAGAAATTGCCAATAAAACGACTATTTGGCCATTTTCATGTTTGTTATTTTTGTTATTTATAATTTTCATTTCTCACCTCTATTTGTTATTCGCCGCATTTTGGTACACGAATTATTTGGTCTTGTATTGTAGTTTCCAAATTTATTGTCTGTTTTCCAATAAATACCCCCAAAAAAGGCATGGTTATTGGAAAGTTTGGATCCTTTACAGTCACTTTAACAATATCACCATTATTTACATCTAAGGAACAATATTCGTCCAAAGTACAAGCAGTATCATTAATTTCAACTGTAACCTGAATTCT
>JAHYJK010000008.1 GCA_019429225.1 Anaerolineaceae bacterium | reverse complement strand
ATTACCTGCTGCAGCAATGGATAAGATGCCAGCAGAGTATAAATTATTAAAGGCAATTTCCTCTAATCTATTCTTTTTTGCGCCTCCCAAACTCATGCTGATGATGTCAGCACCAGCTGTCTGACACTGCTGGGCAGCATTAGCAAGGGTTGAACTATAAGACCACCCACAATCAGGGCTATCAAATACCTTGACGATGTATAAATCAACACTATCAGCACCACCTGGGTTTACACCAACCAAACCTAAGTCATTGAGCGATGCTGTAATTGTGCCTGCAACATGGGTACCATGACCGCAGGTATCCGTATTCCAATTGGTTGAATAACCGTTGACGGTTACTCCTGCAAAGTCTTCATGTGTTTCATAAATACCAGAATCGATGATACAAACTTTAATACCATCGCCAGATGGTGCACCTGCATCAACCACACCATCTCTATTTGTATCCCAGACATCACGAGCCTGAACCATATCAATGCCATAAGGAACAACATCTTCGTCCGCATACGCATACCGGATGGCATCCTCCTCAATTGAGACCACATTCGGATTGTTTCTCAATCCAGCCAGGGCTTGTTCGGGGACAGTTACTACAAAGCTGTTGAGATCCTCAAACCGATAATGGAATTCCGCCCCCAATGCATTGAGTGATTTCTCGACTCTCGCTCCTTGATCCGGCCTGAATTCCACCCAGACACGCATTTTGCCTTCGTTGCTGGTATACGCTGGTTGAGCGACCGAAACAAGAAATACAAAGGATAACAACAAACTGATAACTTTAAAGACTTTCTTCGACATAGCAAAAACCCTCCCAAATAATTTTCAGGTGCACTTAAACGAATACCATGTCAGTCTTCTCTTGAATCCTATCGTGAAAATGCGATTGAAGATCATTAACCAACCTCATTCTTAGTATAAATTAATTGTACAACAATATATTATATTTTGATGTTTTTGTAATATATTTTATATTTTAAATTATCATTTTGTTAAAACTAGCTTATTTGTCTACAAATGGGATTTTAAAGGGTTGACAGATTAATAAAACACTGTATAATCAGCAAAATCCTAAACGAATGTGATAAATGTCATGTTAAATACCTCACTCGCTATTATTATTATCATGCTTTATTGGTTCCTCCATATTATTATGAAGGCCAGGTTTGATGTTGGGCGAGCAGAAAAGATAAAAATCAAGATAAGTTAGGAAAATAAAAAGTAGAAGCAAAGAAGCCACCCAACGAACACCAAAGGGTGGTTTTTTTTTGACAAAAACATTCCTGGGATAAATAAGATCAACTCTCTTCCATAAAGGAGGCACGCCTTTTCAAAGTTAGCATATTTCAATCTCAAAATTGTCGTTCCAAAATTTGTTGAAATCCCTTAATAAGTCATAGGAGGAAGTAATGAAGAAAAGTGTATTGTTTTTTGTGTTTGTCGTTTTTGCCATGGTTTTGGCAAGTTGTAATGGCGCTGCCCCAGCTGGTGGCGAACCTGAAGTTTGTGCCAGTGATGAATTTGGTTGTGCCAAGATTCCTGCTGGTCAGACAGTTAAAATTGGTATGGGTGCCCCTCTCACCGGTGATTACGCCTCATTTGGTGTGGATATCTCCCAGGGTGCTGCTGTTGCAGTCAAAGATGCAGGTACTGTAGAAGGCTTTGCATTTGAACTCGTAGCTCAGGACACTCAGGGTGCTCCTGAAGGTGGCGCTGCAGTTGCGAACAAACTCGCAACAGATCCAACCGTTGTGGCAATTGCTGGTCATATTTTCTCAGGTTCAACGGAAGCAGCTATCCCGGTTTATGATAAAGCTGGAATCCCCATGATGTCTCCTTCTGCTACCAACCCACCATTAACCACCCTCGGTTCAAAGGTTTTCAATCGTGTTGCATTTACAGATGCGGTACAGGGTAAATTCGCTGCCGATTATCTCTATTCAAAATTAGGTTTCCGCAAGATTGCTGTACTGCACGATGGTGGCGCTTATGGACAGGGTTTGGCTGATGTCGTTCGCGACGAATTCACCAAATTAGGTGGCGAAGTTGTGGGTTACGAAGCGGTCACCCCAGGTGAAACAGATTACACTGCTACATTATCAGCACTGGCTGCTAGCTCTCCTGAAGCCGTCTACTTTGGTGGTTATGTGGCTGAAGGTGTTGTATTAACCAACAACATGAAACAAAGTGGTCTGGAAAATGCGGTCTTCTTCGGTTGTGATGGAACCTTTGGTACTGAATTTGTTGAGAAAACAGGTGCCAATGGTGAAGGTGCCTATGCGGCTTCCTTAATCCCACCGGAATCTGCTGAAAAAGCAAAATTTGATGCTGATTACCTGGCAGCTTATGGTGTTGGTGCAGGAACATTATCCCCCTATACCTGGAGTGGATATGACTCAGCTGCTGTGTTAATGGCAAAGGTGAAAGAAGTCGCTGTATTAGGTTCCGATGGTACACTCTATGTACCTCGTGGTGCTCTGGTTGCTGCAGTACGTGGTACGCAAGGATTCTCCAGTATTACCGGTGATATCACCTGTGATGCTGTTGGTGAATGTAATACGGCTGGCCCAACATTCTACATCGTAAAAGGTGGAGATTGGGCGCAGGCTGAGCAGTAAGAGTTTTGAAATTTTAGGGTCACTGCGGAGAGGAAAAACCCTTTCCGCAGTTTCCCTGTGGTATGATAGAAAAATCCTAACTTGAACACATTGGAGGCTCAATGGAAGCTTTGCGTAAAAAGTTCTCGCTTACATTGCCCCAGAATAGTATCCGAATTATTCGAATTATTGCAGCGCTTCTTTTGCTTGCGCTTATTATTGTGCGTGCAATGGATGTTGCTGCAAAGTCGCAGTTCGGGGCAGACACCTGGCTGCGACTTTCTGTTTCTGGGTTGATCATCGGTGGAATGTATGCACTGATTGCAATTGGTTATACATTGGTATATGGTATTTTGTTCATGATCAATTTTGCACATGGTGAAGTGATGATGATCGGCACATTTGGTGGTTATTTTGTGTTTGAAGCATTCAATGCCATCCAGGTGAGTGGCGCAGATGGCAGCCAGTTATCTTTTCTGAACGCCTATCCGGTCATAGCTATTCTGCTTGCGTTTTTAGCCGGGATGACGATCGCAGCGCTCTCAGGGCTGTTCCTTGAAAAGATTGCCTACCGGCCATTAAGAGGTGCTCCTCGATTGGTTCCATTAATCAGTGCGATTGGTGCCTCCATTTTCCTGCAAAATGCGGGTCAATTATTATTTGGTCCACAACGTCGCCAATACATAAACCCGGTGGTTTTAGATCGTGGAATCGGTTGGAATCTTGAAGTTGCAGGCAGTACGGTTGTTCTGACGTATACGGGTATTTTTTCTTTAATTTTATCTGCAATCTTAATGGTAGGTCTTTATCTATTGGTACAACGCACGAAATTGGGTCGCGCGATGCGCGCGGTTGCACAGGATAAGAAAACTGCAGCCTTGATGGGTATCAATGTTGACCAAATCATCAGCCGTACATTTGTTATCAGTGGTGCACTGGCTGGTGCAGCGGGGGTGATGTGGGGTATTCACAACGGGTTGTTTAACTATTTTGTTGGATTTTTACCAGGTATTAAAGCATTCACAGCTGCGGTTTTAGGTGGAATTGGCAACATACCGGGTGCTATGTTAGGCGGGATGTTCCTGGGAATAGTGGAGTCGGTAGGACCAGCAGTGCTGGGGATAGATTTCCAGTTGAAAGACGTTCTAGCTTTTACCATTCTGATCCTGGTATTGATTTTCCGTCCATCCGGAATTTTAGGTGAAGCCCTAACGGAGGAGAAGGTATGAACAAGCAATCTATTCAAAAATCCGCCGCGAGTGGTTTGGTGTTTGGAATCATTGTCATATTTTTTGCGTTGATTGGTTTCACGGTCGTATTTTCAGGTTTGATACAGAAAGCATTAGGTCAATCTTTAGGGGTAGGTCAAATCCCTTCCATCAGCAGTTTCCTCATATTTTTGGGTTTATTGGGAATATGGAATGGTTGGCGCGCATCCCGACAGGATAAACATGAGACACTTAGTGTAAAAAAGGTTCTTGGTCGCTCAGCGATTGCCGGTTTAGTAGCAGGTGTTTTGGTGATGGTCTATGCGCTGATTGTAGGAGCGCTTAATAATAGTGGAATCAACTTGCGTACTTACCTGAGCCAACTCTCCTCTGAGTCTGTCAGGTTCTTCCTATTTAATCAGACTATTGTTGTAGGTGGATTAATTCATGTTTTCTACAGCACATTAATGGCAGTCATAGGTGGTTTTCTAGCTGTAGCCAGCGAACGCAGCCGGGAACGCGTGAAATCAACGCGAGAGTCCATTCAGAAATGGTCACAGGATCGGTGGTTGGGTAAGTTGCAGGGAAACCCCTATGTTAGTTATGTTCTAATGGGTGTGGTGCTGCTCTTATTGGTCTTATTACCACGCACCTGGGGTGCTTACTGGAATTATGTAATGGGAACCGTTGGCATCTACGTTCTGTTGGGTCTCGGTTTGAACATTATTGTTGGTCTTTCTGGTCAATTGGTGTTGGGCTATGTAGCTTTCTTTGCCATTGGTGCTTATACCTTCGCTCTGACTACTTCACCTGAACCACATAACCTGGTCTGGAATTTCTGGATTGCTCTGGGGGTGGCGGTTTTGGCAGCTGCTTTATCAGGTATTTTGATTGGCTTACCCATCATGCGGTTGCGAGGTGATTATCTGGCAATTGTGACTTTGGGTTTTGGGGAGATCATCCGAATTTTATTGCGCAGTGATATATTAAAAGATTTCACCATGGGGCCAAGAGGTGTGCGAAATATTGCTGGTCCCACATTATTTGGCCGGTCATTTACAACCGATGTTGATTTCATGTATTTGATTATTCTGGCTGTGTTGCTTTCGATCTTTCTTGCCAGACGCTGGCAGGAATCAAGTATTGGTCGCGCCTGGCTGGCAATCAGTCAGGATGAGACGGTTGCACAGGCAACGGGTGTTGATACTCAAAAATATAAATTATTAGCACTGTCCCTGGGTGCTGCTTTTGCGGGATTGGGAGGCGCATTGTTTGCTTCGCGCAACCAATTCACCGGCCCCGAAGATCATGCCTTGATGGTCTCGATTAACGTGCTGGTGTTGGTGATTGTAGGCGGTATGGGCAGTATCCCGGGTGTCGTTTTAGGAGCTTTTGCCTTAAAAGGTCTACCAGAGATTCTTAGGGAGTTGGAAAGTTACCGTTTATTGGTTTTTGGTGCATTGCTGGTTGTGATGATGATCATCCGTCCTGAAGGGTTATGGCCAGCCAGACGACCCAAACTGGAGGTGCCTGTCGAACAGGATCATGAACCGGTACCCTTGCCTGCTACAGCTGGAGGTGAGAAATGAAAACGGTGCTCGAAGCTCGTCAGGTATCAAAAATATTTGGTGGTCTGGTAGCAGTAAATAAAGTTGATCTTGTCGTTCCTGAAGGTGCAATAGCCAGTATTATTGGTCCAAATGGCGCTGGAAAAACAACTTTGTTCAACTGCATTTCTGGATTTTACACACCAGAACTTGGGGACGTATTGTTTAATGGGCGTAAAATCCAGGGTATGCTTACTGATAAGGTGGCAGCCATGGGGATTGCCCGAACGTACCAGAATATTCGCTTGTTTAAAAACATGTCTGCTGTTGAGAATGTAATGGTGGGCTTTGAACCACACCTTAAACATGGCTGGATGAAAGCGATGTTAAAAACACCCGATTACCAGAAAGAACAGAAACACATCATCAACGAAGCCAGCCGCTTATTACATTATGTAGGCCTGGCTGGGTTGGGGGATAACCTGGCATTAAACTTACCATATGGAGCTCAGCGACGCCTGGAAATTGCACGGGCATTAGCCAACCAGCCCAAATTATTATTGCTGGATGAACCCACTGCTGGGATGAATCCTCAGGAAACAGATGCCATGAAGGATTTCATCCGTCACATCCGCGATGATCTGGAAATCACGATTATCCTGATCGAACATGACATGCGTGTGGTGATGAACATTTCTGATCAGATTTCAGTACTGGATTATGGACAAAAGATTGCCGAGGGGAATCCCAAAGAAATACAGGCCAATCCACGCGTGATTGAAGCCTATCTGGGACCTGGGGCGGCCGCCTTATCCGAAAAATATCGACGGGAGAAAACGCATGATGCTTGAAGTTGAAAATCTTAACGTACATTATGGCGCTATCCACGCATTAAAAGGGATCTCCTTTCACCTGGAAGAGGGTGAAATTGTGGCTTTGATTGGCGCGAATGGTGCTGGAAAATCAACCACATTGAACACGATTTCCCGTCTGAATAAACCCACTACTGGTGATATACGCTACAAAGGTGAATCCATTGTGGAAACACCACCCCAGGATATTGTTACCAGGGGAATCGTCCAGGTACCAGAGGGAAGGAGAATCTTCCCCAAAATGTCGGTGGTGGAAAATCTGGAAATGGGCGCTTATATTTATTCTGATCGTCAACGGATTGAAGCGGACATCGAAATGGTATTTGGAAAGTTTCCGCGTTTACAAGAGAGGCGCAAACAGTTGGGAGGTACCCTCTCAGGTGGCGAACAACAAATGTTGGCGATTGCCCGTGGGTTGATGGCTCGTCCACAATTGTTACTGCTGGATGAACCTTCCATGGGTCTGGCACCCATCATCGTGGAACAGATCTTTGATATCATTCGCGAGATTAATCAGCAGGGAACTTCAATCCTGCTGGTGGAACAAAACGCCCAGATGGCATTGTCAATTGCTGATCGTGGTTACGTGTTCGAGACCGGCAAGATTGTGCTGGAAGGGGACGCCGGTGATTTGTTGGAAGATCCAATGGTGAAAGAAGCGTATTTAGGCGGTGGATAAGCTACCAACAAAATGAACTCCAATGAAAGCAGGGTGAATGGATATTCACCCTGCTTTTTATATTAATATATAAGCTTATATTTATTGACAATATATTAGCTTTATGCTAATATATAATTGTGTACAGATTATTATTTTCAACGCAGGCTGTTAAAGCACTTCAAAAACTACCAAAAAAAACAGCTATGTTAATCAGGAAAAAAATTGATTTATTATCATTGGATCCACACAATCCAATTTTGGACACAAAAAAACTTCATGGTAGATCAGGATATCGATTAAGAGTTGGTGAATGGCGGATCATTTATGAACTAAAGAATGATGAATTGATCATAATTATTGTGAAGATTGGATCCAGAGGAGATGTTTACAAATGAATGTTCAGATCATTAAGAATAAAGATGAAGTGGAATGGGCTGTTATTCCATATGATGAGTATCTCCATTTGGTAGAAAAAGCAGAAATGTTAGATGATATTCAGGATTTTGATCGCTTTCAAAGTTCATTAGCGCATGGTGAAGAGCAATTGTTTCCTGTTGAGGTCGTAGATAAGTTACTGGAAGGCCAAAATCCAATTAAAGTATTCAGAGAATATCGGGGTATGACACAAGATGGGTTAGCAAAGAAAATTGACATCAGCATTCCGTATCTCTCCCAATTGGAAACGAATAAACGTCGCGGATCCATAAAGGTATTAACCGATCTTGCAAAAGAATTGGGGATTACGTTGGATATGATCCTGGGTGATACGGATTAATTGAATTAAATTCACATCAATGGGTCTTATAACAGCACCAGTTTTGTTTGCGGTTCTCCCAGGTACTCATTTCCATGTGCCGTCACCAACACATCCTCTTCCAGACCAATATATCCGTATCCGTCCAACGCTATCCCCAGTTCAATGGTGTAGACCTGGTCTTTTTCAATGATCTGATTGGGTAGATCGCCATACACTTCCCATTGGGGGCCAAGGATGCCGCCGCCATCATGGGCACGCTTGCCTAATTGGTGACCGGTGGCATAGTGGTACTCGGGGTAACCCGCATCGGTAATCACCTTACGGGCAGCTGTATCAACTTCCAGACCGGTGACGCCAGGATGTAATACCACACGAGCAGCTTCAATGGCCTGGCGTACCAGGTCGAAACCTTGCTGCACTTCAATTGGAGCTTCGCTTTCCCCTGGTCTTAACAGGTAGACCATGCGTTGAATGTCGGAGCAATAACCATCCTTCTGGACACCAAAATCAAAATGCACCAGGTGACCGCGTTCAAGCTGGATGTCAGTCGGGGCAGCATGACCGACAGGGGAATCGGGGCCACTATTGACTGCCGGACAGCCTTCATAGGTCCAGGCAGCCAGGAGATTACGATCAGCTAATTGTTGATGCATAAAATCCGACACGTCTTTTTCTGTCTGACCGGGTTGCATGAAGTTATAGGTTTGCTGGTAGATTTCGAAGGTTTCATCCACAGCAGCCTGGATAAGCGCAATTTCGCTGGGTGTTTTACGACCATTCAAAGCCGAGATGATTTCCTCAGCAGAACAAAGACGATCTACAAAAGGAGTGTTTACCAGCATCTTGACCAGGAGTTGGTGCATCCCATAGCTCAATCCATCTGCCATGACATTGCTGAGGCTGGTGTTGATCGCAATTCTTGCAGGATTGAGTCGCTGTAACTCAGATAACAGGTATTGACTGATACCAGCATCGCAGGGAATAACGTTCTGGTAAGCTCCGACTAAACGGCTGGTCTCTGCGTCAATGCGGCCAACGATGGCAATGGTTTCGCCGGATTGGTGCATTAATAAAGCGCTCTGGCGGGTAAGGGTCTCGTTCCCATAAATTACGGGCAGGATCGGGTCGGAATTAACCGACGTTTCCCGAACAAAGATCAACCAGAGATCGATGTCCTTTTCCTTTAATATATCGAGTGCCTGTCGCACTTTTTCCTGAATTAACGTGGTCATGAAGTCTCCTTTGTGTTGAAAAAAAATCAAGGTTGCGATGGATTAACAATTATTATATCCAATGCTATTATTATAGGAGTTGTTATCCAAAAAAGAGGAAATCAAATGATAAAAATTGAAGCCGTCAACCGTCAAAACAAATCTTTCATAGGGGAGTTTGTTGAATTGCCATATCGATTGTACCAGGGAGTACCGCAATGGGTGCCTTTTATGAAAGTCGATGTGCGCAACATGCTGGATCCCAAAAAACATCCTTTTTATGAACATTCTGATGCCCAGGCATTTATTGCCGTTCGAAACGGTCAAACAGTAGGTCGGTTCGCGATGATGGAAAATAAACTTTACAACCAGGTTCAGAATAAAAGGATTGCCAACTTTAATTTATTGGAATCGGAAAATGATATTGAAGTAATCAAATCTCTATTTGAAGCAGGGAAGGAGTGGGCAGCGAAACGCGGTTTAAACAGGATTGTTGGTCCCAAACCTTTTGGGCTGGGGGATGGATATGGCATTCTGGTGGAAGGGTTTGATAAGCGCCAGATGATGATCATGATGAACTATAACCTGCCCTACTTACCTCGATTAATGGAAGAATACGGTTTTGAGAAAGAAGTTGATTTTGTTTCCTGCCAGATTGAGATAGCAAAATTCTCCTTGCCAGAGAAGGTGAAACGCGTTGCGGAACGGGTACTGGAAAAGGGCACCATCAGCGTACGTGGATTTCGAACGAGATCAGAATTGAGAACGGTAGGAAAAGATATTGGCGAAATCTATAACAAGGTATTTGTAAAGAACTGGGAATATTACCCCTATACAAAAAGGGAAATAGAAACGGCGATTGAAAATGTGATCTTATTTGCCGATCCGAAAATGATTAAAGTATTGATGGATGGCGAGAAGATCATTGGATTCTTATTTGCTTTTCCGGATGTATCAAGAGCGCTCCAACGCCATAAAGGGCAACTCAATCCACTCAGTATTCTGGATTTACTGGGAGAATCCAGGCGTGCAGATATGGTATCTGTGAATGGAATGGGTATCATGGAGGAGTACCATGGTCGCGGTGGCAACGCTTTACTGTATTATGAAATGGAAAAAACAGTCAAATCTAAGCATTTTAAATATGCGGAGTTCACCCAGGTAGCAGAGAGCGCCGAGCAGATGCGCAAAGACTTAATCACCCTGGGTGGGGTTGAGGTTAAAAATCACCGTGTGTATCGAATAGACGTATAATTTTTATTCGTTAGGGCGAAACACAGTTTACCGAGAAAACCTGTTCACCAAAAGCCTGGTGATTAGGATTATCAATGTAGAGCCAGATTTTACCTGTCCATGTGTAACCAGCGCTGGTACCAATTGGCATAGAAAAATCTGGTAGCGTTTTTTGGCCACCAGCGTCAAAGGTGATTTCCATGGTATCGGATCGAAATCCATCTTCCCGTTGATAATAATAAGTGACTTTTCCTGCACCACTGGCAGTAATTTTTCCGCGCAAGGTCACCGGGAAAGGACACACGCCGGTATAACTACCGGGAATCATTTCAAATGATGCAGCAGATACAGCAAAGGAAGGAACTGGTGGAGCATCCACTTTGATAATGACCCAGAATGGATCGTTAAAATCACTCAATCCGAATTTTTTACCGGAGGCATTTCTGAGCATCCAGTTTCCACGATATGTTTTTGATTCAGTCGGCGCTTTCAAGTTGACGCTGATTTCAAGGGCATATCCAGGTGGAACATCATTGCTGATGGCGATACTTTCGGGGCCATCCATCTGATCACCACTGTCAAAGACGATGGCATAATCTTTCGTCCAGGTACAGGATCCGTCATTTTGAATGAGCCAGATTTTCGTGAACATGCTTCCAGGGTCAATCTGTGTATTATCCGGGATGGTAATATCATCTACAAATAAAGCTCGATCGCAGGGAGCGTCACTGTCTACTGAGGCGGGGGTATAAACGGGTTGTGGATTGGGTGCAGGCGTGCTTTGTTGGGCTGGTTGATCCTGACCGGGTATTGGTTGGGTTGGCTCTGGAGTATAACCATGAATCTTTGCCTGAACGGTTAATGCTGCAGCAGTATAAGCCATATCACTCTCTGTAGTCGGTCCAGTTTTCGTGGCAGGCATATTACAGGCAGACAGGATGATAATCGAAATGATGAGTATGGATAAGATCAGGCTTGCTTTTTTCATATTTAACTCCATTATCGAATTATTATGTTAATAAAATACCTATATAAAATTATAGCAGGTATCAAAAATATATTACAATTACGAACTGTTCTCTCAGTGCAGACTTGAAATCAGGTGCAATATCGATTAAAGTATAAATAACTTTTGGCATTGGATTAGATAAATAAATCAACTTTCAAGTCCAATCCTTTAAATTATTGAAATTAGGAGGAAATAATGGCTTTTTTTGATATGCCTTTGGACCAATTGGAGAACTATAAACCAGTACTGACAGCAACATCCGATTTTGATGAATTCTGGGAGCAATCGTACATGTTTGCTCATAATACCCCGATGCAGGCAGTGTTCAATCTGACACAGGAACCACTCGATCTGATCGACGTATATGATGTATCTTTTCCCGGATATGCCGGTCAACCGATAAAAGCGTGGTTATTGTTGCCAAAAGGGGTAAATGAACCACTACCCTGTGTGGTTGAGTATGTGGGTTATGGTGGTGGTCGTGGAAAACCGGTGGAGTGGCTTACCTGGGCGAATGCTGGCTTTGCCCATTTTGTGATGGATACGCGCGGTCAGGGAAGTGTGTGGCGGGAGGGGGACACGCCGGATGTGTTGGAAACTGGATCCAGTGCGCAGGTACCGGGTTTTATGACCCGTGGGATTCTCGCTCCAGAAACATATTATTACCGGCGATTATATATTGATGGAGTGCGTGCAGTGGAGGCCGCCAGGGAACATCCACTTGTGGATATTGATCGGATTGCGGTCACCGGTTCCAGTCAGGGAGGTGGGGTTGTCCTGGCAGTGGCTGGATTAATGCCAGATATTCCGGTAGTGATGCCAGATGTACCTTTCCTGTGTGATTTCAGCAGGGCGACCCAATTGGTGGATAGTCATCCATATCAGGAAATTGTGCAATATTGTCGGGTGCATCGTGACAAAGTGGAACAGGTATTCAGGACACTTTCCTATTTTGATGGAATGAATTTTGCAGCCAGAGCGAATGCAACGGCGTTGTTTTCCACAGCATTGATGGATGAAACCTGCCCACCTTCAACAGTTTTTGCTGCTTACAATCATTATGCCGGGATCAAACAGATTCGTGTGTATCCCTTCAATCAGCATGATGGTGGTGGTGTTCATCATTTGTATGAGAAGATCAAATTCCTGAGATCATTCTGGCATAAATAAAAAAAAATAGAGGTGTTGTGAAAACAACACCTCTTTCAAAGCTAACGGACAGACTAGTCAAAAAAGAATTTTTCTTTCCCAAATGCAGGTTTGAGTTGGTTATACCAGATCGCATGGGGATCGTATTTGGCAAAAAACGGTTTCATGACATGTTGAGGATTACGATGTTGTAAGGCTCGTAATACATAAACTTTTTCATTCATGACCTCAGAGACACCCAGAACCTGGACTTTCCCAGGGTCACAGGACATCACTGGCCCACGAACCGTGCGGGCAAGCCCGGAAACCTGTTGGTAAGCTTTTCGGAAGATACTCCAGGCTTCTTCCAATGGGATGCTGAAATAGTGCTGTGCACCGGTGTTACGGGCGATGAACATGTAATAAGGAATGATACCCATTTCGACCTGGCGTTGCCACATGCTAGCCCAAAGGTCGGGGTCATTGTTGATGTGATTGAGCACAGGTGATTGGGTTCTGATCTGTGCGCCCGTCTGGCGTATGCGACTGATGGCTAAATCAACTGCAGGTGTGGATAATTCACGTGGGTGGTTGAAATGTGCCATGATCGCCAGATGAATCCCACTTGAGACGATTTTCTCGAATAGAGTGAGCAATGCATCAGCATCATTATCGGTTAAGAAGCGGTAAGGCCAATAAGACAGCGTTTTACTGCCAATACGGATTGTTCGAAGGTTTGGCAAATCCGCCTGTAGGATTGCATTGATGTAGCCTTCCAGAATCTTCGTTTTCATAAATAACGGGTCACCACCAGTGAATAAAATATCGGTGACATCCGGATGTTTACGCATGTAATTTATGACTGGCTCAATCTCAGACATGGCAAATTTGTAGTCTGCCATTCCGGTAAATTGAGGCCAGCGGAAACAAAATGTACAATAGGCATGGCATGTTTGACCCTGGGTTGGGAAAAAGAGCATGGTTTCACGGTATTTGTGTTGAACACCGGGCAGTACATTGCCATCGAGTGATGGCCGATTTTTAGTCAGTTGTCCAGAGGGATGTGGGTCTAATTCTTCACGGATCTTGTTGGCAACCAGTGAGATCTGGTCTTCATCAGCGCCGCTTTTCAGCAGGGCTGCAATCCGATCATAATGATGCTTTTTCAGCATATCTTTTTGGGGAAAATTCAAAATATAGAGCGGATCATCGGGAATGTTATTCCAGTCAATCAGTTCGTCAATAACGTAATTATTGGTGCGGAAGGGGAGTACGCGAGCCACTACCTCTATATCAAAAATTTGTTCATCGGTGAGTTTGTTGATTTGTGGAATTTGCCTGAAATTTTTCAATCCATAAGGTTGATACTTAGGATTTTGGAAGGCAACCTGCAAATCCTCATCAGGATGAATTATCGTACTCTGTAAAGTCATTGGTTCCTCCTTTCAATTTGTAAAGTGCGTTGGATTAATAATGGTGACTGAGATCAGTCGCTTAATGGCCTCCTTATTGCAAAGATGTGAGTTGAATATGTGATGACCAAATTTTTTGGTCATTTTTTGGGATGCTGGTCTTTTGTTGTTTTTGTGTAGTAAGAGCGTTCGAAATAAACGCAAAATCTAAAAAACAGATCTTGAGGTCCAACATATTCATTATACTATTAAATAATTTCAATTTTTATAAATAGTTTATTAATAGATCAATTTAGTATTCAATCGTGATGCTACAGGTTTTCTTCCTGTTCCAAGAATTTATTGTGTTTGTTGGTGTGCATTTCCAATACTTTGGTTTGTATATTTTTAAGCGTTTCTCCACGCAATGGATACCAGATCAGGATGACCGCTCCCAATAACATTGCGATCCCGGGAATCAATCCTGTGATCATTTTTATTCCCAATAAAGCACTTTCAGGTTGATTTAAGAAAATTTGCCCATTGTTTTGCTCTCTGGTAACAAAATTGGTCGTTTCTAATATGAATGGGCTGAGGGCAATTGCCACCGATTGAGCAGGCTTGGTAAGCAATGCGTTGATTCCAAAGAAAGATCCTTCTCTACGTACACCTGAACGCGTTTCATCTTCATCCGCCACCTGCGCGAAGAGTACATTGGTCAGTGTTTGTGGGCCAGCCAACCCAAAGCCAGCTAATGCCAGACAAACCGGTATTAAGGAATTTGGTAGAACCATCATCGATAAAAGACCGGCAGCGGCAATTAACAACATAACCTGATGCCCGCCCACGACACCAAAACGTTTTGTAAATAATTTTGTGAACGGAACGCCAATGATGAGTGGAATAAAGATACAGGCCAGTAGAATCATCGTATTCATTTTGACGACGTAATCAGCAAGATAAAATACAGCACCTATAACTAATGAAGACATCAGAATGGACATAAAATTAGCTGCCACCAGAATGAGAAAAGATTTGCTGGAGAAGGTGAAGCGTAAAGATTCTTTGATGCCAATGGGTTTGTCGACCTGAGTGAACTCCGGCCGTTCTTTTACTTTCAGTGTGGTAGCAATGATTAACAATGCACCTACAATTCCCACCACAATCATTGCTGTTTGTAATGGCAGAAAACTGGGATCTCCACCAGCTTTGGGACGGAAAAGGTCAGGGATGATGAAACCCAATAACATACCTACTAAACCAAACAAGGAGGATGATATTTGTAAGTCATTACGTTCGGAATCAGATTCGGTGATTTCTGGTAAGAGGGATGAATACACGAGGCCGATGATGGTGTAACAGGTATCATACAGCAACATACTGATCAACATCCACCAGAAGATGGCTGTTTGACCCGCCTGAGCAGGTGCAAACCAGACCAGTATAAAAGTTAACGCAAGAAATGGAGCGGTGAAGCGCATATAGGGGATACGTCTGCCCATTTTAGAACGGGTATTATCCGTTATATAGCCAAATAATGGATCATTAAAAGCATTCCAGATCGCGTATACGATAGACGCGACTGCTATCCAACGGGCGCTGAGACCTAAATAGTCCTGATAAAAAATGGGCAGGAGTGCTCCAAAGACCCCGGAAATGAGAGAAGTGCCTAAAGAGGCTATGCCCCAAACAAGTTTGTAACTGCGACCATGGGTAATGGGTTTGTTGATCATCATGACAATTTGGTCTCCTATCGGGTGGATTGGAAATTGAAGAAGGAAAATAATGAATCTAGAGAATTAAATAATTATAGATTGTTTTCAATTGGGTAACCCTTTTTATGGATTTCAATTTTATATAATTTTTTGACGGATTTGTGACGTTTGTTTGCTACCATCATCAAGAAGAAAACAAATCCAAGACCATCAGGTTTTTTCGATGGCATTAAGCAAAGATTATCTTTTGGAGGATGGAACTTGAAAAACAGAATAAATAAAATTGTACTTTCGCTGATCCTTCCCCTCATAATCATTCTGATAACCAATTGTGCATACCAGGAGCAAAAAAAAGAGACGACCATGGAAAATTCAGAAAATATCCTCCCCAATGAATTTATGTTACCAACAGGATTATTTTTTCTTAAGGATGGACAAATCTGGCTACTAGACAAGGAAGGTATGAATTCAGTCCAGATCACGAATGAAGCAGATCCGATTACAGAATTTGACTTTTCAGCCAGCAGTGATTACCTGGTGTATGTCAGTGGAAATCAGTTAATTTTTGCTCATAAGGATGGCAGTGACAGAAACAGCGTTCGGCGAGGACAGGTGCTGGTGAGCTTAAAGGATCAACTGGAAATGATGAATGATGAACTACAGATAAAATATGGCATTCGTCGTCCCAAATTTTCAGTAGATGGTTCAAAAATTTCTTTTGTTGAAAATGGATTGTGGATGATGGACGTGGAAACGGAAAAATTGGATCTGATTTGGGAAAATTCTTCCGATTATCAAAATATTATTTATCGTCAATTGACCTGGTCACCGGATGGAGAAAATTTCCTGGTATCAGGATATGCTCTTCCAGTCAAAAGCCTTTATGATTTAACGATTGGATTGGTTAGTAAAGAGAGATTGGTGACATTAACCAATACATCAGCAGATGGATATGCCTGGTTTGCTGGAGGAAAAGGTCTGATCCTCTCACAATCAAAAGCCGGGCATCCAGGTTCGCTCATGCGTTGTGAGGTAGAAGAATACAGATGTGTGGAAATTGCTGAATTTGAGCCAGCCCGTTGGTACTATTATTACGCTTTTCCGAGAGTGGTGGGCGAGGTCAATATTCAGGTTTTCATGGCAGTCCTTGCTGATCCATCACAAATACCCGATCGATTCAAATTGATTCGTGTGAACCTGCAAGGAAACAATCGACAGGAATTGATGCCAGAAGAGTTTCCAGTGGAGCTTGGATTGTGGTCGCCGGATGGAAATGGTATGGTTGTTCAACTCTCAAAAACGATGCAAGGCCATTCTGCCGGGGCGGTTCTGTGGGTTGATCTGGTTCAAAAAAAGATTTATGAGTTGCCTGTATCCGGCGTTTCACAAATGAAGTGGGATGGGAACAGGCAAAATTAATATGATGCGAATTTAAAGGAAAGGAGAGCAACATTATTAATTGAGGTACGAATAGGGCAATATGGTAGAAGAAATTTATTCTTCATCAACCTGATATTGGCTAGCGATATTCAAATGGTTCTTATTTAGCGATTGATATGGAAAAAGGGATATTTATTATTGGAGGAATGATGAAAAAAAGAAATCTGATGTTCATGGGGATTATGATAATTGTTTTGTTGGTGTCAATGGCCTGCAATTTAGGAAAATCGACAGGCAATAAAGCTGCCACTGATGTTTACACCAGTGAAGAAGGCGGATTTTCCTTTAAAATCCTGAACGATTATTCACTCAATGAAGTGCTGGGCGGGGTTGAAATGACAGAGCCGGATGCGATACCTGAAGTTGGCCCAGGTATACAGTTATTTGGAACCCTAACCGATCAGGAACAAACTACAGAAGATATGTGGGATATGGTTACCGACCCAGAAATTGGCCAGTTTACTTTTGATAAACCGAAAAAATATACTGTAGACGGACAAAAAGGCTTAATAGCTGGATTTGAGGGTGAGCAAGCCGGGAAGGCTGTCAAAGGGAAAATTTTCCTGGTGATGGTGAAGCCTGATCAACAATTCATGATGTTTGGGATAGCACCGGTGAAAGAATGGAAGAAATTTGAATCCCTTTTTGACGATGTCTTGAAAAGCGTAAAATTCCAGGACGCAAAGCTAATCGAATTTTCCTTTGAGGATGAAGAAGAATGGGTGTTTGATGAAGAACCGATTCAAACGGATCCTGTTCAGAATGATCCTGTTTTTGTAGATGAACCACAAATCATTCGACAATGGGCATCCAGCGCAATAGCTAGTTCGGAGTACAGCTCAAAGGATTGGTCTGCGATGCAGGCAACTGGTGCAGCGGATGTGAATTCCTGTGGCTCGGATCCAAAAGCATGGTCACCGGCTTATACCGATACGGAAGAATACATCGAGTTATTCTTCGATATTCCTGTGATTCCAACGGAACTGGCAATTTATCAATCCCACAATCCTTCTCAGGTTGTTGAGATTCAATTCATTGATACTGATGATGAAGCCTGGTTATTATGGTATGGCGATCCTGAAACGGTGTCCAATTGCCCTGATAAGTGGACACACACCATTGAATTAGAAGAAACCTTTCTTGTTCAATCGGTTGTCATTTTTGTAGATCAGGGAATTATGAGTTGGGGCGGTGTGGAAATAGACGCGGTGGAATTGGTTGGCTACAAGGAAGGCGCTGAGGTTGGCACATCTGCAATAGTACAGGAACCCTCAGGAAATTCCGGTCAGGCATCCACTGAAACTTCTAGTGGAGATATTCCAACCAATTATGAAGGATTGATGGCTGGCCCGGTTTATCAAGGTTGGATCAATATTATTGTGAATGAGACTAAAGAGGAAGATCTGGATCGCGTCATGACAATTGCTGGTAAAAAGAGTACGGATTCGTGGAAGCCACGTGAAAGTCACAAACAAACTTACCTGTATGAAATGCCATGGCAAGGTATGACCGGTTACATCAGTGTGACCAATGATGGGGTTGTATATAAAAAGAATGTGACCAGCAACACACATCCAACGGATTACGCTTTGGACTCTGTTAATCGAGCGATGTATGAACAATTGAAAGCCATTTATGATCGTGATAAAGTAATTCCCTACCTTGTTATGTCAAATATGCTTGAATCACCTGGATTCTTGTTAGATCAATATTACCGTGAAGATGATGGGAAAATCGTTAGCACATTTAGCTGGTATAACGCGAAAGGTGATCGTATTACAGGAATTTTCTTTGATGGATTATTAACCGGGATGATGGGATTGAACTTCATTGAGAAGGAATAAAGATCTGAAGATTTAATTGACCAATTTTAATCATAGAAGGAAATGTATACAGGTTTCGGAAATCGTAGTTCGCATTTGTTATTATTTTCATGTTCTACGTGAATGTGGAGATAGATGGAACTTGATCATCTAAAGAAAATATCATTATAACTTTCTTACTTCTACTGACAATAAGTTGTGCTTTAAGTACACCGACCACCAGATTATTAGGAGGTGTATATTTTACATGCTTGGGTTTGCACCAGAAGATGAATGGAGAAAATTTGAACCATTGTATGATATGGTACTTAAGACTGTAAAATTTTACATACCAAATCGGATGATGAAGTTCGTAAATAAATATAAACGAGATATCGACATAATTGAGTTTCGTGAAACGCCTGTTCCTGGTGTTTCAACTGAAGTTGCACCGTAATTTTCTATAAAAATTGATCCGTAATCTACGTCCTTCGACATTAAAGGTTTGAAACAAACTTTGAAAATTTAGTGGATCAGTTAAAAAGTAGTCATCCAACATTTCTGATTGTCTAATCAACCTTTGCAGTACACTCTATTAACTGTAATCTTATGGTAGCATATAGGTGAGTACTGTTCTCAGGAGTATTAATTTGCCAACGATTGATGATATAAAAAAACAATTACCACCAGAAACCAGGATTATCTTTGATTCTCTATGGGAGAAATTGCCAGGTGCGGAGAAAAAAACGTTTATTGATCTGTTGCAGGCATTTCCTTCCAAAGCCAATATGCTGCATCTGTTATTCAAATTGGGTTCAGACCATATGAAGATGGCCTTTGGAAACAAACACAGGATTGCCATTGTTGGTCCTGCCAATGTTGGCAAGTCTACTTTATATAACCACTTGATTCATCATAAAGAAGATAAGGCAATCGTTGGTCCATTACCTGGCACCACGCGCGCTACACAGGTTGCTGATGCAGGTATTTTTGCTGTGGTGGACACCCCCGGAGCAGATGCAATTGGTGAAGTGGGTGACCGTGAACGCCAGATTGCACTGGATGCAGCTGCACAGGCTGATTTTCTGATCATCGTTTTTGATGCAATCCAAGGCATCAAACAAACTGAATTGGATCTTTATTTACGTTTGATGAACCTGGGAAAACCGTATGTGGTTGTGTTAAATAAACAGGATCTGGTAAAAAGAGAAATAAAAGTATTGGTGGATCATAGTGCCAAAGCCTTGAACCTGGCACCAGACCATATCCTGCCGGTGTCAGCGCGGAATGGCGAGAATATTCCAAATTTAATGAAAATGATAGCCGCGACTGAACCAGAGATCATTGCTGCATTGGGTCAGGCATTACCAGAATATCGCTGGCAGCTGGCATGGCGTTCGATTGTTTCAGCGGCTTCTGTTTCAGCTGCGATTGCCTTAACACCATTGCCAATCATTGACTTTTTGCCATTAGTAGTAACCCAATCCGTAATGGTATTGGGGATTGCCAGGATTTACAATTATAAAATTACATTGAAAAGGGCACGCGAACTTGTTGTATCTTTTGGTATAGGGTTTCTGGGTCGTTCTTTATTTTATGAGTTGAGTAAGTTTACTGGACTCCCTGGCTGGTTACTTTCTGCGTCGATTGCGGTATCCATGACGGTGGTGATGGGATATGCAGCTGTTATCTGGTTTGATCGTGGTGAACGGTTATCCAATGAAAATGTTAAACAATTAACCCGAGAGTTCACGAAAGTATTTGCAGATAATCTTAAAGGAATTCTCAAACGAAAACCAGGTAAAAAGGGTATGAAAGAAGTAATTGAAAAAATGCTGGCTAACTCAAAATTCGGGCAGGACCGCTCTGTGATTGATCAGCAATCTGAAGAAATCCTATTGTTACCCCCCGATGTAGAAGAAACGAATACGTAGATTGATGGATATTTGATCAGTAAACTGCCATACCACTGAGCTTAAAGGGTATGGCAGTTTTTTATTTCTGCAAAGCCTATGGTTTGATATCCAGACCACCGAAGAATACTGTTCCGGTAACAATCAGGTCAGGGGTATCTTTTTGAGGGGTTACCTCCCGGCGTTTGTCACTTGACCCACCAAAGAATGCGACGGTATTAATGCGTACATCCCAATGGGAAGGCACAAAGATTTCGACCCCACCAAACATGGTTGTTGTTTGAATATAGGCTGGTGGTTGTGAAATGCTGGCATCTCTCAGGTCCAGTTTGGATCCTCCGAATATGGCGGTCACCTCTGCATTTTTGAAATCTCCGGAGGTTACCTTGCGGTTTTGTTCGCTAAATGTTGAGAAAACATTCATCTGACTTTTAGAGGATGCCTCAAAGTTTTTGTTTGACTCACCGCGGTGAAGAATGATGGAAACACCAATTAAGATTAGAATGGTTGGCCAAATCATGGAACCAAAGGTTGCCCAGGTGATGACATTCAGGGTCGCCAGTAACAGGAAGGTACCAATTAATGTGATCAGTAACGGTCCAACCCAGGCACGAAACTGGTTAACAAATAATTGATAGAGCCCAAGAATGATTAATAAGGCGGGTAAATATTTCCAGAATGAATAATCCTGGATATAACCAAGGTTCTGTGCCAGAAATAGAACACCTATGACAATAATGACCAGACCCCAAAAAATTTGATTAAAATTACTCCTGCGCATTTTTACTCCTTCATCTATTCGGTTTGTGAAATCCAGAAATTATTCTGGTTAATGTCTGATGGGATTATTGATTTTCGAATGATCGTTTTTCAATTAATGGCTGAATGATTAATTTTGCACCAATGACGATTAACAGAATCGGAAAAAATGGAAGGTCAACCTGAAAGAAATCTGAAATTCCGATCAACAAGGCTGCACCTCCCAGAATCAGTGAAAAATTACTCATTGGGATTTGTTTCAGGTACCGGACGATATTTAATCCAATCAGGATAAATCCCGCACCGATTAACCAACTACCTTCCGGGACAAAACGATCCGGCACCAGCCAGATGCCGCCCAGCATAATCAGGAAAAGTCCCCAGCTGATGTTTTCCAGGCGTTTGTTCAGTTCCTCGTCAGGGGATGGGTGTTGTTTGATTTCGTTGTCCATGTTTCTCATTCCAATCATAATGATATTGCATACGGATTACAATCCGAAAGAACCCTTTTCAAGAATATATACGGAAAAAACACAAAAAAGTAGCACCTTTTCGTTGAATGCTGGGTTAAGCTTGTAAGAACCTTTCATATCAATTTATAATCAAAGACAAGGAAGCTATCAGGTCCATGGGTTTTCTAAAAATATCTCCCCAAAAATTGTTATTTTCACCAATGATCAATCAGATTGGTTTGCATCTGGGAGAAGCATTATCACCAAGAGCCGGGAGCTGGGTTGTTAAGCAATTAACAAATATTCTTTCCCGTAGAAAAAATTTTGAACAAGTAAAGGCTGTGCGTGCCAATCAATGGATGATCAGTGGAAATACATTATCAGGTCAGCCTCTGGAAGAACGCATGAGACAGGTCTATTACTCCAGTGGTGTTAGCTTATATGATTATTTCCATTGTATGCGCAAAGAAGATCGTATTCGCGCCTTAATACAATTTGACGAAAATCTGCAATATTTTCTGAAACGGGCAAAGAATGGTAAAGAACCGACATTGGGTTTGGTATTGCATATGGGGGCATTTGACCTGAGTGGATATGCAATTGCTTTGCGAGGAGCTCGCCCTTTGATTCTGGCGTATCCAAATCCGAACCCGGGTTACCAATGGCAAAATGAATTACGGAGACAGGCTGGATTGAATGTTGAACCTTTGACCATGGAATCGTTTCAACAAGCCACCCGTCATTTACGACAGGGTGGCACTGTGATTACAGGTGTTGATCGTCCCTGGGCTGGTGGACAATACCATCCAAAATTTTTTGGAAGACCAAGTGATATCCCGGTGACAACGATCCAGATGGCGGTCCGCACAGAAACACCGGTAATGCTGCTGGCTTGTATTCGCCAACCGGATTACCGTTATATATTACATGCATCTGAATTAATTGAATTACACAAACATCCTGATCGTGATGTAGAATTAGTTGAGAACACAGAACGTGTATTATCAGTTGCCGAAGGATTTATCAGTAGCGCACCGGAACAATGGGCAATGTTTTATCCGGTATGGCCAGAAATAAATGTTTGAGGAGAGAAAGCATGACAAATAAGGATCAGCAACATACACGGGTCAATAAATCGTTATTATCAACATTAGAAAAGTCAACTCTTTCCTGGTTTGCCAAGAGAATGCCTGCATGGGTTACACCAGACAAGTTAACTTTATTTGGTTTTTTAGGGACCATACTGATTGGGGTCAGCTATTTTCTTACCAATCAAAATCCAGCATTTTTATGGTTAGCCAACCTGGGACTGGTGATCAATTGGTTTGGTGATAGCCTGGATGGAACACTGGCTCGCTTTAGAAAAATTGAACGACCGCGCTATGGTTTTTTTATCGATCACACGATTGATGGTTTAGGCGAGGTAATTATTATGGTGGGGATTGGTCTTTCACCTTACCTTGATTTTCGAATCGCGATGGTAGCATTGGTGGGATACTTACTGTTGGGGAATCTGGTGTATATAACCACTTATATTCGAAACGAATTCAGAATCTCCTATGCTGGTTTGAGCCCTACAGAAGTGCGCTTGATTTTAATTCTTGCAAATGTACTCGTGTTTTTCTTAGGAAACACTAAAATCCAGACTGGTTTCGGTTTGTTCTCTGTTTATGATTATATTATTATTGCTTTGATCGTGCTCTTATTCAGTATTTATCTGTGGATGATGTATACGCATGCAACCCAATTAGTGAAAGAGGAAGAGGAAGCCAGGCAACGATAATTTTGTATTATCGACGAATTTTTACATGCCTGGAAATATCTTTGGATAACAAGACCAGTTCCGGGCGTGTAAACCAGCCATTTTTTTGCCAGAAATCCAGACCCGATTGATTGTCTGCATACACATGGATGTGGCAGCGCTCAATACCGATTTCCGCATAGGCTAAGGTGACATGATTCAATAATTGCTTGCCTGTTCCTTTATTACGATAATCTTTGCTTACTGCAAGATGATAAATTGCCCCTCTTCTGCCATCATGACCGCCAAGCACAGCCCCAATGATTTTTTCATCTTTCAGGGCAACAAAACTTAACCCGGGATTGCGCTGAAGAAAAGTGTCCAGATTGACCGGAGAATCGGCTTCACTCAAACCAATATTCTCAGTGTTGCTCCAAAGATCGATTAATTGTGGGTAATCACCCATATCCATCACACGAATAATGATCATGTGCCGGGTAAGACTTCGGTTTCAGGTACCGCAAGCAGTTCAGGTTTTTCTTCGCGATATGCCTGAGCAAATAATGGTATCGTCCAGAGTCCCATCAGAAACGTCAGCGGAGCCATGGCAAAAGGAATGACAAAACAAAGAACGATCGACATATACAGCGCTGAAAAAGCCATCATCATAAAATAATAAAAACCGAATAAAAAGATCATAGCCACCAGGAATCCGAGGAAGTTCTTTTTCAGCACCGGCCACCATTGACTCACATTAAAGACGGATGAAAACTTTCCAGTATGCACAACGTGCATTAATCCTGCCGATAGAAAAACAAACTCAACTAATGCCAATAGGATTCCAATAAACATTGTCAGAAACAACACTCCCATTCCAAAAAATGGTAAGACGACGCTCCATACAGGTGGGTTGACTGCATCTTCAAATGCTGCCAGACCGATAAAACTGATGAAATAAACGAAATAACCGATAGAAAAAATGATGATTAATGGGATCGAATAAAGCAGCAGCGCAACAAACCATTTGAAACCATCTCTTAAATATTCTCCCCACTGATCCCATTCTGGCATGCAGAGTTCTCCATCGCCATCGATGATTCGTTTGGCAATGTGCATGATGTACCCTAAAACGATCAATAAAGGCAGAATCGGAATGATAGCGGAAGAAAAGATCAATAAGCTGCCAATCAGAATTTTTGAGCCTGATTTTTTATCTTTAAAGGGATAAGACAGCAGGTTCTTTAGATTCATTAATGAAGGAGATTCCATAATCACATCCTTTTTGGTTTTGTGCATCGCTCAAATTTATTGTATTACAAACATGGTTAAAAAGAAATTTTTACTGGAGATAACTGATGCTGATGTTCATGGTAAAAAGTAGATAAGGCCTGCATGTCGATGAAACCTTCCGCAGCTCCAATGCTGCCGATTTTGTAGGAAGAGAACAGAACGGCTTTTTGCAGGGATAGGATCGGGTCTCTGGTCGCTTGGTATGTATGTAAAAAAGCTGAGAAAAGGGCATCTCCAGCACCAATGGTATTCAGGATGGGCCGGGTCTGAATGGCTGGAATCTGTAGGATGGATGTGGTTTCCCTTATTCCCAACATGGCTCCCTGATCGCCTAACCCGATGACAATGATTCTGTTATGGAAGCGATCCCAAAGTGCTTGAATGAACACCTGTGGAGAGACGGTCAACTGTTCATGACTGAGGAAGAGGATATCCGCTGTTGCCATGAAATCGCGATTGTAAGAGTCGTTCACATTCTGGATGGCATGTACGTCCGTGGCGATCATTTTGCCCTTTGCCCGGGTAATCTCCAGCAGATGTCGATTGAAATTAATATTGCAAAAGGCACATAGCTCACATTCGGAGATCGCTTGCTCAAACAGATCCAATGGGTAACTGCGCTCTTGAATATCCTTTAGATCAGTATGGATTTGCCGGCGACCACTCTTCTCGTAAATAATAACGGATTGCGCTGTTTGAGGGAGATCCGATAAGACATACTGATCTGAAACACCCATTTTGGTGCATTCCTGACGGATGATGGATGCATAAAAATCTTGTCCGATCAACGACAGGAAATTCACCTCATTGCCAAGTGCAGTGAGTGCTTTGGCCAGGTTGAAACCAACACCGGATATGGTAGTACGTACACCATGGAATGGGTAGGTAACTGGAAAGTAATGAAGTGGAAATTGATCAATTTTTAAAGTTGTTTCAATGTTGATCAATCCGGAAACCAGAATTTTCTTCATTTTGCTCATCAATGATGATTTATGGGATCGGGATGACCCAATACCCATTCACATCACCTTCAGCTGTCCAGCCTTCCAGATTGGTCTCGTTTTCACGTACTTTCCACCAAATCCAGCCTTCTTCACAGGCAGGGCCTTCCAGAATTTCTACCTCCCCTCCTGGGTAAATGTAACCAACGATATTGGCAGAAGTGGTTGGCTGTTCCCGAACACGATTCGGATCGGAAGGTTCAAGCGCAACTTGGGCTTGCATCCCTGTTCTCAATTGAGAAAGATAATCATAACCCGGGCAGGCATCCCAGACGCCTGGGGTGGCGGAGGGTTCGGAGGTGGATGTTACCTCAATCATTGGTTCTTCCGTTGCCGTGGGAACGGGTGTGTTGTTTTCTGCAAAACGGGTTTCTAAAGGGGCCAAAGTCAGGGAGGGGACGATAACGGGTGCCTGTTCTCCAGGAGAAAAACTACCACTCAGGAAACGAGGTAAAACGAATATGGATAATAAGATACAGGCAATCAGTGCCATTATTCCGGCAGCAATTGCAAGGCCAACCAGCACTTTTCGATTGTCCTTTTGAGGTTCGGGTTTGGTGGTGATGTAAATCGGTAAACCGGTATCCGGGCAATATTCAAGTGTTGCTTGATGATAATGACCACAGTGTGGGCATCGAACAAGTGGATTCATCCTGTTCTCCTCCGGGAATTAGGATTCTTCTTGAAAGAGTATATTAATTGTACTGGAAAGTCAATTGAAAGGATAATCATAAACTGATCTTGAAAATAGAAAAAACCACGTACCTGATAGCAGATACGTGATTCAAGATTTAAATCAATTGGAGGATTAAATTTCGTTTACAGAAACAACAACCAATGGGCGTCGGCGGGTTTCTGAGTAAATCACATTGCGAACCGCTTTTTCAACATCCTTTTGTAAATGACCGTTTGCGTATAACACGGCTTCCTCGATTTTAGTACGGGTCAAAGATTTGAGTTCATCTTCATCCTGTGACATCAGGAAACCACTGGTCACGATATTTGGCGTACCCACAATATCTCCATCTTTGGTTAAGGCAAGGTTGATTAATACCACACCCTCCTGAGACATCATCTCGCGTTCGCGCATGATATCCGGGCTGATATCGCCAACATTGGATCCATCCACAAAGATGTAATTGGCAGGAACATTATTACTGCGCTTCAATCTATTTGGGGTTAATTCGATTGCCTGGCCATTCAAGATGACTTCAATATTCTCAGCGGGAACGCCAACTTCCTGAGCGATGCGGGCATGTTGTTTGAGATGTTTCAACTCGCCATGGATGGGGATGAAGAATTTCGGTTTGGTAAGGTGTAATAAAAGTTTCATCTCTTCCTGGCTGGCGTGTCCGGAAACGTGTACTGCAGCAATGGCTTCGTAGATGACATTGGCGCCACGCTCAAAAAGCTTGTTGATGGTGCGGCTGACACTCTCTTCATTGCCCGGAATGGGATGGGAGGAGAGCACGATTGTATCACCATTGATAACATCAAACTGTCGGTTTTTTCCCATGGCAAGACGGCCTAATATGGAGGTTGGTTCGCCCTGTGAACCAGTACACATAATCACTACTTTGGATTTCGGCATATTTAACGCCTGTTCAATCGGGATAACCAACTCATCTTTGACGTTCAGGTAACCCAATTTGCGGGCAATCCTGACATTATCGACCATACTCGTACCGGCAATTGCCAGCTTACGTCCGTAGCGTTCAGTCGTGTTAGCGACTTGCTGCACGCGAGAGATCAGCGAAGCAAAGCTGGCGATGATAATGCGATCTTTGGCTTCGCTAAAGACTTTGTCGAAGGCTGGTTCGATCACCTGTTCAGAAGGTGTCCAGCCAGAGCGTTCCGCATTGGTGGAATCAGCCAGTAAAGCCAGAACGCCTCTTTTGGAGAAATCAGCCAGTTTGGAATAATCAGTTGGCCAGCCATCGACAGGCGTATGATCAAATTTGTAATCGCCAGAATGGACGATTAAACCCACCGGGGTCTGAATTCCCAGACCGATGCCATCCGGAATGGAGTGGCAAACATGGAATGTTTCCACAGAAAAATAACTGCCGACTTGTACGGTATCGCCAGCTTTAATGGTGTGAATATCAGCACGGTCTAACATACCTCCGCGCGTCAGCTTATTTTCCAATAAACCGGTTGTTAAGGATGTAGCATAGATCGGTGCCTGGATATCATCCAGAATATGTTTGATTGCGCCAGTATGGTCTTCATGCCCGTGGGTGATGAAGATACCTTTGACCCAATCTTTTTTGTCTTTAAGGTAAGAGATATCCGGGATGATATAGTCGATTCCCAGCATATCATTTTCGGGGAACATTAAGCCTGTGTCTACAATCAAAATTTCGCGATTGTATTCATAGACCATCATGTTACGACCCACTTCCCCCATACCTCCCAGGGGAATGATTCGTAATGGTATAGAATTCATTATTGTTAAAATTTCCTTTTCTATTTGTAAAGTTCTAAATTTTTATCACAGCTAGACTGTGTTTAGGTCAATCATTGTGAGAATAAAAAAATCCCACGGTGGTCTTCAGCCGGGGGATTGCGCATCGATCATACCAAGAATGGAACCAATAAACTTTCTCACGTCAAATGCCGCATAGCGACGTTACCACTTTCTACTAACGATTGCAAGTTTAACACATGCAGGTATATTTGTCAAAAGTTGGTATCAGGTGGTTTCCTTGATGTGATCTATACTGCCAGAGCTGGTCTACCATAGAGCTGCTCACGGATCTGGATCAGCTGGCGGCGCAAGCGGTCATCTCGTTCGATCAGATCAGCGACTTTGTCGCAGGCGTACATGACCGTGGTATGATCACGGCCACCAAGAGCTTCACCAATTTGTGGCAGGGAAATGTTGGCTTCTTCGCGCAGTAGATACATGGCTACCTGCCTTGGTAGTGCTATTTCGCGGGTACGTTCACGCCCCAACATCTTTTCAGGTGAGATGCCAAAAGCATTTGCGACTGCATAAAGCACCTGGTCGGGCAATAGTTTATCGCGCTTGGGTAACAGGTCAGCCAGGGCAGCATTAACCAGCTGCATGGTCAATGGTTGATTGCTCAGTTCAGAATATGCCAGGACACGGGTGAGAGCACCCTCCAATTCACGAATATTGGATTGGATCTGGCGGGCAATCGAATCCAGAATGTCATTCGGAACCTGGCGACCACTGCGTTCGGCTTTCGAGCGCAGTATGGCGGTGCGGGTTTCGAGATCTGGTGGTTGAATATCCACGATCAAACCCCATTCAAAACGGGAGCGCAAGCGTTCTTCCAGGGTGTTCATGGCCTTGGGTGGTCGATCGGATGAAATTACAATTTGTTTATCCTGACCATGCAGGGTGTTGAAGGTGTGGAAGAATTCCTCCTGGGTGGACTCTTTTCCAGCGATGAATTGGATATCATCGATCAGGAGGACATCGATGTTGCGATAGCGATCCCGGAAGGATTGGGTGTTGTGGCTACGAATAGCATTGATAAGGTCGTTGGTGAATTCTTCCGAAGAAACATACAACACACTGAGACCATTATTGATGGCGGTGTTCCCAATGGCATGTAAGAGGTGGGTTTTACCCATTCCTACGCCACCATACAGAAAAAGGGGATTATATGACTTGGCGGGATTTTCAGCGACTGCCAGGCAGGCAGCGTGCGCCAGCCTGTTAGATGGCCCAACGACAAAATTATTGAACGAATATCGGCTATTCAGAAAACTGCAATGGGCTGAATTTTCGGAATGATTGTTATTGGATGGTTGGAGGGGTGTTTCGATTGAGGTATTGGTTTGTGGAACAGAATCTTTATGCCAGACGATGAATTTGACTTCAATCTTTTCATTCATTAATCCAGTAAGATGACGGGTAATGGTGCTGGATAATCGACTTTCCAACCAATCGCGCGCATAAGCGTTTTGCAAGCCAATGGTGAAAATATTTTCTTCATAATTTACCAACTCTGCACTGCGGACCCAGGTATCAAAGGCGGCTTTGGACATCTCCATTTGTAATTGCCCGATGAGATTCTGCCATGCTTGATGAGCGTTCATTCACGTTACCTCCTCCATTTGGTGATGCTATAATCCGGTAACGACATACAGGTAACAGGTAAGCAAGCCCACTGCTGACTGCGCAGTGGGAGTTAATGCCCGTTTAATTGGTATCCTTCAAAAATGAAGGTAATAATTGCTGTAGGGGTTGCCCCGATTACATTCATCATTCTAACAGAAAAAGAAAGGTGAAACAAGGCAAAAACATGACGATAGTTTTAAAGATTCTGAATCTTTAAGACTTTTAATGTTAAAGAAAAGTTAAAGAGTCGTTAATAATTTTTTTATTTGTCCAGTCAATTTTATTCCATATATGCGGTCATTGTTGCGTTTTACAACCCCATATATGGGGTAACTGTCTAAAAAATAATTGTTTTGACTAAATAGAGGGTAAATCCAAAAATTTTCTGGATGATTCTTTTTGGTGAATCGGTGAGTCTTAATATTGAATCCTGAATCTTATTTTGATTTAAAAATTTAAGGTTTTTAATCTTACTGATTTGTACCATACCCTGGAACGACCTGGGTGGGTGAAAGGAAGGCAAAATTTTTCACGGATCTTTATTTACTTGCCCATCATGGTAGCTGCCCGATGGGCTATCTCAACGGCAAAATTAGTACCTCGATCCCAGGGATATACCTGACTCATGCTGGCAAAAAACAGACCAGTGATGGGGGTACGGATATCCGGGATGTTTTTGGAGTGATTGATAAACGGGACAGGTTGTGCGTACTGAGTCCGGTATAACCAGGCGTTCTTTACCCAATCAGGTTGGAATTCTGGGTTGATCCGTTGTAAGCTGGGGGTGAAACGCTGGATGATTTCTTCCTGCGTTAGCTGGAAGTATTCGTGATCCGTTTCCAGATAATCACCACAATAAATAATATGATCCCCTCCAAAATAATCTGGTTTTAGATAATTGGTGTGCTCTACCAATGCCAGGAAGGGAAAGCCTGCTTTTTTGGGCAAGTTGAACCAGTAATACCCTTCTTTAGACAGTTGATGCTTGATCGCCAGGATTAATACAACGGCTCCCAGACTCTTCAGATTGAGCAAACCTTCCAGATACTGTTTGGGCAACTCAGGCGCTATGCGTGCCATTAAAGATGGGGAACTGGACACCAGACATTGATCAAAGATTTCTTCTCCAAAGGAAGAGGTGATGGTTAATCCTGAATCGGAATTCCTTTGGATGGATTTTACCGGGGTGTTGAGGCGTATTTGAACACCTTTACCTTTCAAGAAAGCTGCAAATTGATCGGAAAAAGCCTGAAAACCACCTGTGAAGGTTCCTAATCGGGGTGTACGTGCTTTCAGTCGAGCCCACATCCAGGCCATATTAACCTGACGGGCATAGCGTTCACCAAATTTTCCAATCAACATGGGTTCCCATACGGCTTCATACGCTTTATCTCCGGCATATTTGCGCATCCATTCGTCCACTGTGAATTTCTCCAATGCCTGCCAGTTATTGGTGAATCGGATTGCCAGATTGACAAGTCCAAAGCGAACTTTGTTGACTCCCCAGCCAAGACCCGGATACATCAGTGCTGATGGAATGGAATCGAAAGGATAGAATTTGTCTTTGTGGTACATAACAGTGACCGGACGCGGAAAGACGAGCTGATCACTCCATCCTAATTCTTCAATCAAGCCTAACATGGCTGAATCAGATTGAAACCAGTGATGGTAAAAACGCTCCACCGACCAATCCCAATGACTTTCTTTAAAGCCTGCTGCCAGACCGCCTACATAATCTGCTGCTTCGAATATGGTAATCTGGTGCCCATTTTTGATGAGATCATGAGCAGCAGTCAGGCCAGCGATTCCTGCACCAACAATGGCGATCTTCATGTTAATTCTCCTGAATGATTTTGTTGAATTGTTTTGACTTCTTTCGAACCCCAACGCAGTGGTTGGCGCAGATAGTAATAAGCACCCAGGGCTGTGATAGGGAACCATAAGGCAGCATGCAATACCAATGTATAACTGGTAGCCATTTCAGGTGGAACGCCATAGGCACTCAGGAGTGCAATACCTGGCGCATCAAAGGTGCCCAGGTACCCTGGGGCTGATGGAATGGTGGTTGCCAGATTGACAATTCCGTTCATCAACATTAAGGCAAAGAAACTGACTTCAAAGTTGAAGGCATGCATCACAAACCAGTACTTACCCGTTTCAAATAACCAGATGATGACGGATGTGAAAAAAATCATCAAAGCTTCCTGAGGTGAGCGCAGTGATTCCAGTCCGGTTAGAAAACGGCTGGCAATCTGGCTGGTTTTTTCACGCAGGCGGAGTGGCATGAATCGATGAATGAACCAATCAGCAATCCGCTGTGTATATTGTGGAAACATGGCAGCTAAAAGAAAAACCAGCAGTGCAGTGATGAATACGATGGCTCCCCAGAAGGCAATCTGTTGAATATTGCCAATGATACCTGAATCAGTGGTGAGTTTTGCCAGTTCCCCCAGGTTGAGAAACACGAAAGCCAGCATGACCACACCATCAAATACGCGTTCAACGATCACCGTTGCCAGAGAAGCGGAGACCGGTACCTCCTCGCGTTGTTTCAGGATCACGGCTCGCAGCACCTCACCAGCACGGGCCGGGTAGATATTGTTTCCCATATAACCAATGGTCACAATCGGAAACATGGTGCGGGTGGGGATCTTTTTAAGCGGTCGCAGCATATAATGCCAGCGCCAGGAACGCACCCACACACCCATAAAGTAGATGGCAATCCCCGGTAACAACCAGATATAGCGGGCAGTCTTGATGGAATCCCAGACTTCAGCGAGTTGTAATCCCCGCATGGCAAGGTAAAGCAATACTGCACTGATGAGAATTCCTACCCAAAGTTGCCAACGTTTCATTGAATCGATTTTACCATGTTAAAGCAGGCAAGTGATCTGAAAAACGAGTGTTTACAACCTTGCCAGGATTCATTGAAATTGCAGATTGGGTAGAGATCAGTCTATCCAATTTGCATTAATAGCACAGAAATATTTTTCACCATCAACCAAAACGTAATCATCGGCTCTTGATTCGTCTTGATGAATGGAGTATTGTTGCCATTCAAGCTGATATTGATGCAGCAGATTTACCGATTTCGTACGAGAAATGTTGAATGATTGCCAGGGATGTGTTTCCTGTTTCTGGATTTCGTTCCAACGACAGGATAGATTCGCTCCAAGCAGATCATTTGTGGATGAATTGCCGGCCAAATAGCTATCCAATATGACAGGAACCGCGTCTGAACTGAGTTCAGAAATGTAGTAAAAATCCAGGGCATAGCCTTCCTGTTCTGATAAGGTAGCTCTTTGAATGTTCTGTTTGGCAATGAAACCATCAATATTAAAAGCAATACAGGTGACCACAAAACTGGCTGCTACAGCAATGATGGTGAAAGCTAAATGGCCCTGGCGTTGCAAGAGTTCTAATACAATCACAATAATGATCAATACTGCCAGCCAGGGCAGGAAGAGGTGCGAATAGGTTCGCAGACGGGAAAAACCGTAAGCCTGTTCATATAGAACCAGACGTTGATAGCTGGAGACGAGCATCACCAATACCTGCAAAAAAACCAGGATACTTAAACCTGTAAACCATCGTTTCTGGTTGGGTGATTCCAGACGGGTGATGCTGTGGAAACCATAATAAATTAACAAGCTCAGGACAGCCACGGTGATAATTTCCCCAAATCCGCGGCGTGCATATTCTGAATAGGTAAAGCCTGTCTCGCTGATATTCGCCTGACCACCAAAAAAGTAACGGAATTGAATGATCAGAAAAGCAGCAAATAGCAGGTTGATGCTGATGAAAACAATTTTTGCTTCCAGCGAGCCTAGAAATTTTGAAAACGAAGGTTGATTGGGCTGAGGTCGGGGTTCCTGGTTTTTGGGATGAATTGCCTGAATGAGCACACCAATGAAGAGGTACCCCATGAGCAAAATGTTAACCAGGCGGAAGATGTATTCTGCAACATTTTCTATCTGGAAGATTTTAAAGAAATCGTTCAAACCTTTTTCAAAAATCGGATCAGCACTGGCCAAAAGAGAGGCCAACACTAAAAGGATTGGGATGGATAATAACAGACCTCGCAGGATTGACCAGACAGCTCTCTTATTTTGTGGTTTGGTTTCGATATTATCTGAATTTTCTTCCTGATTGTTTTTCTTCTGTCCCTGAAAAATAACAGGCCAGGATCTGCTAATGATGGTTAGCAACCATTTTAGACCCCGCAGGACATAATCCAATAATCGGAAATAAGGCCAATGTCCATCACGGAAGGTGATTGTCAGCAACATCAAGAGCGCCAGGCTGGCGAGTGCTGAAATCGTCTGCGTGAATGGTTCCATGTGCAGAAAGCTAGCACTGGAGAGCGCAATGGCAACCCCGGCCAATACGAAGGAAAGCCAATGCGGTTTGACCTTTTCAAGGTAGCTGATAATGAATAATGCAGCTACAGCGATCACCACCCAGAGGGTGAACGCGATACCAAACGGTTTTTTATAAAAAAGGAAATCAACAAACCAGGCAATCAGCAAGCCTGCTATCAAAAATCGGGAAGTATTCTTTGTCATGCAACTCCTTTGTGAGGAGCTTACAGCACAGCGATCATGGAAGCAATCCAGGAGATGATCAACACGGCAGCAAAGATTCCAAACATGATCTGGCGTCTTCGTCTTTCGCGTTCTTCAGCTGTAAGCCGATATTGTTTTTTGGTTTCAACTTTCTTGCTCATTTAAACCTCGTTCAGGATAAGGGGGCAACCCATGCATTGACTATCAAAATGACCATTATTTACTATCAAAAGCTATCATTTACCGTCTAAATCTTCCCGATTTGAAAAATTTGACACTTAATTTAATAATTTTCGATGACGTATTTCGTCCAGAAAGGATCATACCAGATTTTCTTTAATAAGAAAACCCGGCGGAACCGGGTTCGATCAAATCGAATTTATTTTGATCGCATCTGTTTAATTTGGGTTCGAATTGGAGCCTGAAGTGTTTTTTTCTGTGCTGCTCTCTGAGCTCTTTTTGGAACTTGAATCATGGGATGGTGATTCACTTGCACCGCTGGTTGAAGATTTTTCTTCATGTGAAGATTTCGTTTTACTCTGGCCTGATGGAGAGCGGTGATCCGTGGCATAAAACCCTGAACCCTTGAACACAATACCAACAGGTGTGTAGACCTTATGTAAGGCTTTCTTCCCACAATCCGGACACACTTTTAATAATGGATCTGTGAAAGCCTGTCTTCTATCAAATTGTACGCCACAGTTGTCACACCGATAGGTATATACTGGCATTTTTAACCTCTACTTATAATCTTTACTTTCCGATTTGAAATTGTAACACTTTAAAAGGAAAAAACAAGATACCAAAGCTGTTATTAATAAAATATTTATAATACATAATTCAGGTAAGCGGGAAAAAACAAACCAAAACCTAAAATGGAATCCCTTTGACCATTCTGGACTATAAGTGTCTAACTAGTCCGTATTTCCATGATTTAAACAGGCGTAGTATACTTAAATTTGAGCGAAAAAGATCAAGAATTTGATAAAGGAGCCATATGAAATTATTGATTGCTGCAGATATGGAAGGTGTTAGTGGGGTAGTGAATTGGGAACAGGTAAAGCCAGGTACTTCAGAATGGCAACGCTTTCGTCGAATCATGACAGAAGACGTGAATGCAGCAATCAGCGGTGCGATGGAGTCCGGTGTGGATGAAGTTATCGTTTCAGATGGTCATTGGAACGGTGATAATATCATGATTGATTTACTTGACCCCAGAGCAAGATTAAATTGTGGATCTCCAAAGCCATATTCAATGTTACAGGGGATTGATCAGGATGTTGATGTTGCCTTTTTTATAGGGTATCATGCTCGTGTGGGTACACAGCTTGCGATTCTTGATCATACCTGGTCAAATATCGTCGTTGGTAATGTATGGCTGAATGATTATCTGGTGGGCGAGACAGGTTTGAATGCCGCTCTGGCTGGTCATTTCAATGTCCCCATTCTGATGATATCCGGCGATCTGGCCGTCAATCACGAAGCCAAAGAACTTATTCCACGCATTCAATCGGTCGTGGTTAAGCAAGCGAATAGCCGCTTTTCGGCTGATTGTTTGCACCCCAAAGAAGCGCAGAATTTGATTCGGGAAGGTGCCCGGTTGGCTATTCAGGCTTACCAGAACGGTGAAGGCTCCCCGGTGTTTAAGGTAAAACAACCCATTCAGGGAAAAGTTGAGCTCAAATCGACAGAATTAGCAGATCGGGCACAGATTGTTCCAGGAGTGCAACGAATCTCTGCCAGAGATATTGTTTTTCAATCTGAAGATATGCCAGCCGCTTACCGAACATTCAGAACTGTGGTTGGTTTAGCAGGTTAATGATGATCGAAAAAGTAACAGCATTTTTAATTAGAAAAAAGAATGGCATTCCCCAACTGCTTGTTTTTTCCCATCCCACTGCAGGCATACAAATTCCAGCAGGAACCGTGGAAGAGAATGAAACATTAGAAGAAGCATTGTTGCGGGAAGTCAAAGAAGAAACAGGACTTTCCAAACTAAAACTGATCAGTAAATTGGGTGAAACTTTGCAATTCACCGGTCCAAATGAAGCATATCTGACTCAAACGTTGCGATGCTACTCATGGCCAGCCCAGGCAGCCAAACGGAATGGACCATTATGCAATCGTGGATTGCTTATGCAGACATTTGAGCGGAAGGTGGGTTTTACCCACGTAAAGTATGCAGAGTATGACCTGAATAAAGAACCCCCTCTCCTTTTATTAGAACTGGAAGGCTGGCTGCCAGGTGACGCTCTGACACGCGAAATCCGTCGACATTTTTATCTACTTAAGGTTGAGGAAGACACACCTGAATACTGGAAAACTGAATCGGATCGTGGAAATGTTTTTCAGTGCTATTGGGTGGATTTGAATGCTATTCCTGAATTGATGGGTGAACAGGCGGAATGGGTGCTTCAACTGGATGGGGTTTCACTGGAAGAAATCTAAAATCCTGCTTGCTTCTTTATTCGCTGGAATGGTAATAATCACAAAGATCGGTCAAAGGACATTGCTCGCATTTTGGTTTGCGTGCCAGGCAGATCTCACGACCCAGGCGGATCAAATTGAGATGCCCTGGTCCATAGGTCTCGGGTGGAAACAGGGCTGCCAGATGAGGATGCGCCTGATCGGCTGTCATTTTATCGGGACGCAAGCCTAATCTGCCACTCACACGGTAAATATGGGTGTCGACCGGGAAAGCAGGAATGCCCAGGGCAAATTGGAGCACAATGGAAGCTGTCTTAGGTCCAACCCCATTAAAGCGGGTTAACCAGGCAAGTGCATCTTCGGCTGCATAATCTTTCAAAAAATCCAGATTGAGTTCACCGCGTTCTTCTGTTATCTGGCGCAGAACCTGTTGCATTCGGGGGCCTTTCTGGTTGGCAAGCCCCGCTGGACGTATTTCATTGATCACTTCATCAGTATCAGCATCGCGAACTTCTTCCCAGGTTGGGAAACGAGCGATGAGGGCATTAAAAGCTACATCGCGATTTTTATCGTTGGTGTTCTGGGAAAGAATGGTGGATACAAGCTCATCAATGGCTGGCAGGGGATCGCGCCATTCGGGTAAGCCAAACAAGTCCAAAAGGCGATCATAAACGACAATCGCTTTTTCTCTTAATGAATCCAGGTTCTGTTGCATGTTATTGCTTATCTCCTGTCTTTAACCCTCTTTTGAGAAGATTAATGGAAATGCAATTGAAATACAGGTTTCAGCTCACCAACATCCAATTTACGCCAGTTCGTTATGGGTCGGGTATCAAAAGCTGAGAGAGCCTGAATTTGTTCGTTATCCAGTGCGCCGAGCTGGCGTAGAATTTCAATTCCAACCAAAGGTCGTGCACGACCAATGCTATCACCATCGGCAATTTTGAAGACGATACCCAGGGCTGGACTATCGCTACCGAATGCTCCCGGTAATAAACCGATGCTCTGATAACCTTCTGCTCCCCCTTTTGCGATGATTTTTCCGCGTCCAATTTTCATCAATTCAGTATCAAATTGCCCGGGCCCCGATACCATTTCCGGGGCATTGGTCATGGCTGTTGTGATTCTCTGGCAAGCCTGTGCTCGTTGAGGAGCCAGATCTGAGGGATCACACAAACTGGCAAAGCTCCAGCCGGCATTTCGCAACGGAACGCCAAAGACTGGTACAGAACAGCCATCAATGCCACTGTAAATTTCATCTACTGGCATATGAGACATTTCAGAGAAAGTTTTTACTACCAGTTCCTGAACCGGATGCTCCAGGTTGATATAGTTTTTTATCGTTTTTCCTCGTAGAATTGCTTGTGCCAGAAAATTGGTATGTTTACCGGAACAGTTGTGTCGATTTTGACCGGGTTCTTCCCCCCGCAATAACATGGCTGTGGCAGTCGGTTTATCGCTGATGGGATGGGTGCCACACGTCAAATCGGATTCCTGAACACCGATCTTTGCCTGTAATTTTTCGAGAACTTCAATGTGGATATCCAATCCACGGTGGGAAGCACACATGAGCGAAATTTCCTGGTCGCTCAGATCAAATTGCTCAACTCCGCCCAGTTCGATTAAAGGCAGTGCCTGAAAGGGTTTGGAGGAGGAGCGTAGGTAAGCCACCAGATCTGGATCACCATAAGAAGCGAACAGATGGCCAAATTTATCAACTACCGCAATGGCGCCCCAATGAATGGATTCCACCAGTTCTCCGCGGGTGGCATGGACTATGGGCAGATAGGATTGTGGACTAAAAACCTGTTCTTTTTTTAATTTTTTGGATGTACTGATCAATTCGCCTCTTTTTTGGATGGTTTGTCCAGATAACGATGGGCATAATACATCTGCAATCCATAAGTTAATCGTTTTTCGTGTAATTGGTAATATTTGGCTGGAAGGTGTGCCAGTTTTTTCATCAAATCCGGAACCAATTTGCCGACCGCATCCAATGATGATTTCTGTGCAGCAAGATCCTGTACTTTTTCATTTATTTCACTTAAGAATTCAATTTGGTTGTGAACATCATCAAGCGTGACCAGACCATCACGACCACTCACAAAAAAGTATTCCTGATATTTTTTAGAAAAGAGGGATTTCAAGTGCTCAATCCATAAAGGTAAATCTGCATCACTCAGAAATGGTGATTGTTTGCTGACCACGGCATCGCCGAGGAACAATACTTTCTCTACAGGAAGATCAACCCATATGGATCCATCTGCGATTCCGGGGCGGTAATCCAATTCCACCAAATTCTCATCCCAGTGTAGAAACATATGGTCACTAAAAGTAATGTGAGGTGTGCCCCAACGAATGCTGCCAAGCCCATTGTAATTTTCCCATTCAGCACCGGCATCCAGTGTTTGCGCTTTGATGGAAGCAGGGCGATTTTGAAACACATTCGCAGCTTCGATATGACTGAGAATGGTGCATTCCATGGCTTTAGCACCCATGGAACGATCAATATGAGCATCCATCTGAACCAGAATACGGGCAACACCGCCACCCAGATTGAGTAAAGATGATCGCCAGGAGCGCGTGTCGTCCTGACGGAAGGGAGAATCCACCAGAATCAGACCATGTTCACGGCTGATGGCTCCCAAGGTGACACCGGGATAATGGGTTTCGATAAAGACTCGATTAACGATTTCTTGCATTTAATACCTCTAAGCTTCAAGTTGATAGATCTTTTTTCAAAGGCAGCGATATGTTGAACTGGCTACCCTGCCCAATTGTACTATTTACCCAAATTTTTCCGTTGTGTGCATTAACTGCCAACTTACAAAAAGCCAGTCCTAAACCAATTCCTTTTGGAAAAGATTTCGCGTCCAGCCGGGTAAATTTTTTAAAAATTCGATCCTGAGCATCGTCTGGAATACCTGGACCACTGTCTTTGATCGAGATGAATAATTGCTCCTCATCTGAGGAAGCAGCCAGTAGAATATTTCCATCCAGTGGAGAGAATTTTATCGCATTTTCCAATAAGTTAATGACAACCCGTTTGATCATGCCCTCATCAGCATATAGTTGCGGTAAATCTGGATGGATATCCAACACTATTTTTTGACGTTTGCTGGATATGGTAGGTTCTAAAGCCTCAACGGATTCCTGTAAAAGGGTATTCATGTTGGTAAATTTAGGATTGGTGATGGGTTGACCTGCTTCCAGACGTTTAATGTCCAACAGGGAATTAATCAAACGCTGCATGCGGTCAGTTGATCGCATAGCAATCTGGAAAACAGGTGTAATGGAAGAATTCTTAGGTAGCAATGTATCCAGAATATCCAGACTGGAGATAATGTTTGCCAGGGGAGAGCGTAAATCATGGTAAATCATGGACATCATGTCTTCCCGTAGCGCATCCAATGCTTTTCGTTCAGAGATGTCACGTAATGTCCACTGAATCAATTCTTTTTCATTAATGATTACTTTCCGAACGTGAATTTCCACCGGAAGAATTTTTTGACCAGAACAATTAAATTCAGACTCGTAATTCGCAGTCTCACCACTTTGTAAGTGAATAAAATTTTCACCCACTTCTTCCCAATTGACCAGGTGAAAATCCTGCATGGAAATGGATAATGGTCCACCAAAACTGGCACCTACACAATTTCGTGCCTGCCGGTTTGCTTCCAAAATATTTCCATCCCAGTCCGTGATAATGATGGGATCGATACTGTCATCAAAAAGCTCCTGGAAACGCTGATTGCTCTCGTTCAATGATGCATAAAGAATAGCGTTATGGATGGTTATCCCCGCTAGATCGGAAATAGTCTGCAATAACTCAAACTGATCCTGATTAAAAAAATCTGGTTTAGGATGAACGATCGTTAAAACACCAACCAATTGATCACGAGCTTTCAAAGCGATACAGATAGCTGATTTCGCTCCGGTCTTATTGGCTGCATCATCTGGTCTACGTAACCAACGTTCATCTTTGCTGGTATCAACAATCCAGACTGGTTCCTGGCTTTTAATCACCTGCCCTGCCAGACCAAAACTTAAGATGGTACGGACCTGTTCGATTGTGTAAGGAACTAAATGACCATCGGCGAATATGGCGGCGACAATTGGTTCCAGATTGTTATTGACGGCGATTAAACTGCCACGTTCTGCACCTACATTTTCCATTGATAATTGAATGACTTTGGATAAAGCTTCCTCGAGTTCCAGCGTTGTAGCCAGCTCCCGGCTAATTCTTAGAATTAATTCCAATGAGGTTTGGGTATTAGCAAGGCTCATCATATATCCTATGAAATCGAAACTATACAAAAAATGAAAAGGTTTGTCACTCCAGCCTGATGATCGATTTTATGTTCAGAACGACTGGAAAATCGCACCGATTGTCTGAGATTTAGTATAGCATAAAGGAATTTAATCATCAGAGTGCTCGCTGGTTTGGTTATTTTGTTGGTTACGAATTGCCTGGCAGCGAGGACAGGTTGCTTTTTCACAAAGGAGGGCAAATGGATCGTTTTGTATGATTGGCACAAGGATATCAACCATCTCCTGCAGAGGAATAGCCTGGATGGTTGCATCACCGATTTTTGTCATTATCGTGATTTCTGCTAGGTGATCTGTTGCCTGGTTGAAACCATCGGAGCAACCTGTCAAACCAGGACATTCATAGATCGCATGAGGTGTCAGCGCCCAACGAATGAATGATTTTCTACCTGCTTTTTGTTCTGCCAGGTGAATGCTGGTATTAGAAGTGTGATCAACCCCCATGAGCAGCACGTATCCCTGTTGATCTAATAGCCATTGAATAGGCGCTAAAGGTTCTTCCAGGGATTGTCGATCAATGGCTTCTGAGAGATGAATACCAGCAAATGAAAGAATTGGATGGGTAGAACGCTGCGCTAAAGGATGTAAGCGGATTTTCTCAGCCAGGATACCCATCAATCGATCTGCAGGCATATCCTGGGTATAAAACTCCGCCATTTTATTGAGATCATGCCCGGATCCATATTCGAGACCATTGTTGTCAGGTCCTGTTTCAGGAATGATCATGTTTTTGTATGTAAATGTTGGCGACATTACGGAGTGAAAACTCGCCAGGGTAGCACCTAATAGGGTATCTGCACCACCCCGAACCTCTCCAAAGGAAGATAGAGATGCATGCAGGATAACTGGCTTATTTTGATCGATCCCCAGTTTTTTAAAGCCTGTAATTAAATCACGATATGAAAGCATTCATCCTCCCTCCTGGAGAATAGCATGGTGAAGTTATGGCTACAGCCATTATTATAAATCAAATTAGATGGAGAAGATGGATGTAGGTCTTCATTTCAAGGACAAATCGGTATGTCTGGTGGAGATTGGTTGGCATCCAGCATGATATTGAAATAGGGAGAAGGATCGAGGGTGTTTTCAATCATGGTTTCATTTAGAAATTGACCTTCACCATCATCTTCTACAATGGAAAAGTGTAGATGAACCCCGGTAGGATTCCCAGGTGTACCTGAAAAATTACCCTGATACCCTAAGAAAGTTCCAGCTTTTACGAAAACTTCACTGGTGCCCGGTGGAAAATCCTCTGAAATAAAATCATTGCCCTGTTCATCAGCCATATGGGTGTAATATGTCCAGATTTGCCGGCCTGGTTGCAAAGGATCTGCGGGGATGCGAATAATAACGGTTGATTTCCAATCGGATTGGCGGGTTAAGTAACCATCATAGGCAGCATAGATGGGTGTGATTCCGTTTTTTGTACCTCCAAAAATATCAAGGCCGGAGTGGTGGTGTCCTGGTCGAAAGGAATCATCCCAAAGAAATCCGATGTAACCACTGGTCGGTATACTGAATGGTGCATCGTTACAACGATCACCAGCCTGAATTGCCCAATCTGGATGATTTTCGGCGTATCGGATCCATTCTATTACTCTTGATGAACGACTGGTTATATCCAGGCGATCAAATAAAAAATAGTATGCCAGCACTGCAGCAAGAATTACAATGAAAACCAGACCAGCAATGGATTTTTTCAAGAAACCAGATGACCCAACATAGACCAGGGACCGGTCCAATCAATTTGCACCGGAAGAAGCTTGCCTCGCAATTCATCCTGACTTTCGACAAATACCAATTTGTTGGTTTCGGTGCGCCCGCGCCAGCGTCCTTTTTTACTTTTTTCCTCGAACAAAACCGGTACAGTTTGTTTCTGGTAATTGGCATGAATTGCAGCGACAATACTTTCCTGAAGGTCTTCCAGTAAGCGGAAGCGGCGCCATTTTTCTTCATCCGGCACATCATCTTCCATCCGACGGGCAGATACAGTGCCTGTACGCGGTGAGTAGCGTGCCAGATGAGCAACATCGAGTTTAAGATCAGCAAGAAGATCGTAAGTGTCCTGGAATTGCTCTTCGGTTTCACCAGGGAACCCGACAATGATATCAGTCGCGATGGAGACACCCGGAATACGATCGCGGATTCGGGCTACCAATTCACGATATTGTTGATTGGTATAACCACGATGCATGTTTTCGAGAACCTGATCATTCCCTGCCTGGATGGGAACTTCGATGTGCGGCATTACCTTGGGATATTCAGCCACCACATCCAGTAATTCATCCGTCATGTAATTGGGGTGTGAGGTCAGGAAACGAATACGCTCCAGGCCATCAATGGTGTGTAGACGGCGCAACATGCCTGCCAGGGTGGGATAATCGGTTTGATCCAAACCGTAACGATCGACAATTTGTCCCAATAAGGTAATTTCTTTTACGCCTTGAGCAACCAGTGCATTCGCATCGGAAAGAATCTCTTGAGGATCTCTGCTTTTTTCAATGCCACGGCGATAAGGAATGATACAGTACGTACAGGCATGCGAACAGCCCAATACTACCGGAACGAAACTGGAAACCAGATTTCCCTGTTCGGTATCCGGAATCACCAGGTCTCCATCCATGTATGCAAAGCGGGCCAGCGTTTCATCCAATTCGTGGGACTTGCCCTCTTTCTCCAACAGGTGCTTAATGAGAGGCGCGGGATCCGAAGGGGGAGAAAAGACATCCACGAAGGGAAATCGTTTTTTAAGTTTGGGATTATCTTTGACACCAACCAGACAACCCATCAGATTGATCACCAGATCAGGGTTTTTCATCTTGAGTGGTTTGAGTGAGCTTAATCGACCGACTGCTTTATCCTCAGCACTCTGACGTACCACGCAGGTATTCAGAATGATGACATCTGCATCAACTGGCTTATCCGTATTGTGATAACCTAATTTTTCCAGGGATGAAGCCACACGCATGGAATCGGCGACATTCATCTGACAACCTTCAGTCCAAATATGATATTTCATGGGGGCTATTATAACAAGAATTTTGAAAATAAGTTTACTAAAATTGTCCAAATTAGATTGAAACACCTGTTTACCAATCAGAAATTTTTAATTTCAGGGGTATATAATTAAGTGATTAAGGAAAATTTGGTAAAAGTTTCATCCTCCTTTTGTCAATTATCTCTACCCCAATTCATGGTGTTGTGACCGTAATTACTAAATAGGAAACAGATGAGTACAAAAAAATTATTGAAATTCTTTGTCTTTTTTGACCTGGTTATCTTGATTGTTCTGGCTGCATTTTTCTTTCTCAATCCAGAAAAACAAAATATAGATGCAAATGTTCGCAATATTACCGCGGGTGATTTTGTGGAGTTATCGCACGGGTTTGTTCATTATGAATTGAGTGGTGCCCCAGAGGGGGAATTGGTGGTGCTGGTTCATGGGTTCTCCGTGCCATATTATGTGTGGGATCCCATGGTGGATGAACTGGTACAACAAGGGTTCCGGGTATTGAGATATGACCTGTATGGACGTGGTTATTCAGATCGCCCGGAGGTGGAGTATGATCTCGTTTTCTTCACTCAACAATTATCAGACCTGACCACTGCACTGATCCCAGGCGAATCTTTTCATATGATGGGTCTCTCCGTGGGAGGACCAATTGTCGCATCCTTTGCGAACCAACATCCCGATCTGATTAAAAGCGTTACCTTGATTGCTCCTGAAGTTCTACCGGTCAGTGAAGAGGATATTTTCCCCATGAATGTGCCTTTATTGGGGGAATGGATCGTGGGGGTTTATCTGGTACCTTTTCATTTGCCCCAATCCCAATTGGATGATTTCTACCAGCCACAGAATTTTCCAGGTTGGGAGGAAAAATATCGTGAGCAGCTTCAATACAAGGGATTTAAAAACGCTATTCTCTCCACGATACGCAATCTGGTGAAATTCAATCCTCTGGATGTGTATGAAAACTTGAATAAAAGTGGCTTGCCTACCTTATTGGTGTGGGGAAAAGAGGATCAGAGTGTATCTTATGCAGCTATTGTGGAGTTGATGGAGCGTTTACCCAATGTAGAATCGATTTTCATCGATGAAACAGGACATTTACCCCATTATGAAAAAGCCGAAGTTGTCAATCCCATGATCATCCAATTTCTACAGAAAATACCATAATAAATGGTGTGTTTGCCTGTAAGAAAATGCATGAATACGCCTGAACTTTGAAGAAAACAAGGATGAGATGATATAAACTCATCAAATTTTCATAAAATCCTGTTAGAATCGAGCCCATGACTAAATGGACTCCCAAAAGAATCTATGGACTGGCTGCCTTCATCATAGGCGTTGCATTCCTTTTGCTTTTTGTGTTAGGGTTGAACCTGCGCTCATCCTGGCGTTGGGAAGTTTTCCAAACCTATGTGCGCGGTGTGCTGAATCCAGTCAGTTCCATACCTACCGCTATTCAGATTGCGACCGAAGAAAATAGTACGCCTATTGCAGTTATGCCATCGGCAACCATTACGTCCACCAGACCTGCGGTGACAGAGACGCCGGTTATTGTTCATACCAGCCTACCAACCCCCACCAACACACCCATTCCAGAGCGGGTACTTTTATCTTCTCCCGCTTATGATAAACAGGATATCAACAATTGCGGACCAGCTACCCTGGCGATGTATCTCCGTTACTACGGCTGGGAAGGGGATCAGTTCACCATTTCTGATTTAATAAAACCAATTCCACAGGATAGAAATGTCAACGTGGAGGAGTTGGATCATTATGTGCGCAATTATGCAGGTTGGTTGCAGACGATTTATCGTGTCGGTGGCGATATTGAACTTTTAAAGGAATTGATTGCTGCTGGAGTTCCAGTCATGATTGAAGAATCCTTCAAATTTGATGAAAGCTATTGGCCGAACGATGATAAATGGGCTGGACATTATTTTCTGGTGACTGGATATGACGATCAACTGGATGCATTCCTGGGACAGGATTCATATTATGGAGCGGATCGCTGGGTCGATTATGATCTACTTGAAAATCAATGGCAATCCTTTAATTATGTATACACAATTATTTATCTTCCTGGTCAGGAAGAAACGGTAAAATCGATTCTGGGTGAACACTGGGATCGGGACGCTAATCGCCAATATGCATTGGAGAAATCCAGACAGGAAACCATAGATACCCCTGAGAATGTATATGCCTGGTTCAATCTGGGCACGAATCTGGTATATTTCAGTGAATACCGCGAAGCGACGTTGGCTTTTGATCGTGCCCGAGAGATTGGCTGGCCACAACGCATGTTACGCTATCAGTTCAGTCCATTCATGGCGTATTTTCACGCCCTGCGGAATGAGGATTTGTTGGTATTGGTAGATTATGCCTTGGAGCGAACACCCAATTCTGAGGAGGCATTGCTTTGGAAAGGCTGGGGAAAATATCGATCTGGAAATAATGCAGAAGCGATCGAATTATTCCTGCAGGCATTAGAAGCACGTCCAGGATATGAAGATGCAATCTATGCGATTAATTATGTAAACGAGAATTAGGGAAGAAAATGGAAAAGAAAAATATCTGGATTGTTGTAATTGTTATCTTGGTTCTGGTCGTATTATGTTGTTGTGCTATTCTGGTGGTCTCTGGAGCAACCTATGCGATTTTAAAAACACAGGAGACTTCTCAAAGCATGAATGATCCTGTTGAATCAGTCATTTCGCCGACCAGAGAACCTGTCACGCTCCCAACCATTGATCTTGATCCGGGTGTAGAAGGGGAGGATAAACCACCCTTAACCCAGGAAAACCAGACCAATATTCCCGCGGATATTCTCGCACAGATGGAAAGAATTGAGCAGGAGGTTGAGGCTTTGCGTGGATTACCGCGAGCGAATGATCTGGATCGAAAAACTTTGACACCAGAAGAATTACGTCAACGGGTAATGGAAGATTTTTTTGTTGATTACACAGAAGAAGATGTCCGTCAGGATGCATTGATCCTCAATTTGTTTGGATTGATTGACAGAGATTATGACCTTTATGAATTATTTGTCGAACTCTATAGCGAGCAGATCGCTGGTTTCTATGACGATGAAACCAAAGAAATGGTGATTGTGCAGGGGAAAGACTTCGCTGGTCCAGAACGAATGACATATGCGCATGAGTATACCCATGCATTACAGGATGCCCAATATGATCTTAATGATGGGCTGAATCTGAAGGATGAAACTTGTGAACTTGACTCAGAGTACTGTGCGGCAGTGACTGCTCTGGTGGAAGGTGATGCTTATTTTACCGAGACACAATGGTTTCTGGAACACTCCAGCCTGAAAGACAAGCAGGAAGTCCTGAAATATTATCAGGAATACACCAGCCCAATATTTGACAACACACCTGTATTTTTACAGGAGGATTTAATATTTCCATACGTTAAAGGTCTTGAATTTGTCTCCCAATTATATGAAGAAGGCGGGTATGCAGCGATTGATAACGCTTTTCTTAATCCTCCTGTTTCAACCGAACAAATCCTGCATCCGGAACGTTACCCAGCGGATGAACCCATCAAGATTGAGCTGGATGACTTCACCAATTTACTAGGTGAAGGATGGGAAGAAATCGATCGCAACACCATGGGAGAGTGGTACACCTACCTCATATTGGGAAAACCCTTATCCAGTGATTGGGCATTGGAAGAGGAAAGAGCCTCATCCGCAGCGGAGGGTTGGGGTGGTGACCAGTATCTGGTTTATCACCATTTTGAAAATGATGAGGATGTGCTCATATTTTTGAACGAATGGGACACCCAGGCTGATGCTGATGAATACTGGCTGGCTTTTAGGGAGTATGCGATAAAACGTTGGGGAAATACAAACCAACGGACGGATACAAAATTGACCTGGGAACTGGAATCGCAAACAGTGATCGTCAGTCGCCAGGCAGATCAGGTGCTGTGGATCATTACCCCTTCGCCGGATCTGGCAGATAAGCTGGCAGTTCAATTCCCTGAATTTCCTTAGGAGTAAAAGATGCCCCTGGATACTGAACGAATTCAGGCAATATGCTTTGATGTGGATGGTACGCTGAGTGACACCGATGATTTATGGGTCGATACGTTTTCCAGGAAATTTTCGTTTCTGAAATATATTTCGCCTAAAAAGGATACGCGCATCCTGGCACGCTGGTTGGTGATGGTGTTGGAATCGCCTGGAAATCTTGTGTACGAAATTTTTGACCGAATTCATCTGGATGATGAAGTTGCCGGTATATTTAACTGGTTGGCACATCATAAAACCGGACGTGCCCCGAAACATTTCTGGATGGTACCTCAGGGAATGGAATTGATTCAATATTGCCACCAACGTTATCCCCTTTCCATCGTCAGTGCCAGGGATGAAAAAAGCACGCTGGCATTTCTGCGACAATTTGATATTACTGATTACTTTAAATCTGTTGTAACAGCACAAACCTGTACTTACACAAAACCATTTCCTGATCCAATATTGAGAGCGGCAGTGGAAAAAGGGATTGCACCTGAAAATTGCCTGATGGTTGGAGATACAACCGTGGATATCCGGGCTGGAAAAGCTGCCGGCGCACAGACTGTGGGTGTATTATGTGGTTTTGGAACAGAGAAAGAATTACGAAGAGCTGGCGCAGATCTGATCCTGAAGCATACTTATGAATTAATGACTGTCCTGAAATAATTCAGACTTCCTGGATTCCTGATAAAACCAGAGCCCGGTGTTTTGAGCTCTGGTTTTTGCATCAAATGATTAGAAAACGAGGCCAAAAAAGCGCAATAATGGTCGTGCTGCTGACATACCCGGCCAGGGAATGGAAGCCAGTGTTAACAACAAAGCAATCGCAAACCAAATCGCAGCACGTTTATATTTCTTGATACTCTCAGTAGCTTTCTTTACCTGGGCTGACCCAATATGGATCAAAACCGCAGCTACGATCATCAAAGTCCAATGTTCCACTGCAAAAAAACGTAAGGCAGCTGTTTTCATCACCTCAGCAGGGGCATTCATCAGAACGCCGCCCCATCCTTTCGAAAAGAATAGAATAATACCTAAAAGGATCTGTAAATCATATACCCCGGGAAAAAAAGCAGTTAATTTCTGATCGCGTTCCTGGTAATCCCACTTTTTCAGCCAACCCAAAATGGAACGAACAACCAACACGACACCCAGCACCAAAACGACCCAACGGATCACGTTGTGTAATGATAAAAATACGAGATTTAAGGTTTCCATTTATTCCTCCTGCTTAATAATCAAACGCCAAGGTGAGGGGGGCACCCAGGCGTTTGATACTTAGTATTTTACATGATTTTAAAATAAATGCAAGGGTTTTAATAGTTAATAATTTATTAATTTTCAAGTTTATTGATAAAAAAGTTACCTTTATGACTATCAAAAACATGTGAAATGCTACAATAGATGTCTAATGATTTAACACGAGGTTGGTGACGATGAAAAAATTATCGAAAGAAAATATCTATGTTGGAATTGTTGGCACTGGTTTGATGGGATCCGCGCATACCAAAGCTTTACGATGGAACGATATCGAGGTGGCTGGGATACTGGGAAGTTCTTATGAAAAATCAGTACAGGCAGCAAAAGACCTGGGGATTGCAAAAGCTTATCAATCATTTGAAGAATTGGTAAATGATGACCAGATCGATGTAATTCATCTGACAACTCCCAATCACTTGCATTATCCCCATGCGAAAGCCGCTTTATTAGCTGGAAAACATGTTGTCTGTGAAAAACCTTTTACCGTGAACACAGCGGAATCGAAAGAGTTGATGTTATTGGGCAGAGAAAAAAACCTGGTAACGGCTGTTAATTTCAATTTCAGAATGACAGCCATGGTACAGAAAGCGCTGGAGATTGTTCGTAGTGGTGATATTGGAAAACCATTCATCATTCATGGCTCTTACCTGCAGGATTGGCTATTGTATCCAACTGATTGGAACTGGCGTCTGGATACCAATGTTGGCGGGCAACTGCGTACCGTTGGAGATATTGGCTCTCATTGGCTTGATCTGGTTTCCTATGTCAGTGGGTTGCGCATTCTGGAAGTATTTGCAGATTTCAAGACTTTTCATGACAAGAGATATAAATTGACTGAAACCGGGAAACAGCAGGAAATTCAAATCGATTCAGAAGATTATGCTTCCATTTTGATCCATTTTGAAAATGGTGTTCAGGGTGTTCTGAGCATTTCGCAATTGTGTGCTGGCCATAAGAACCGGTTATTCTTTGAAATAAATGGCAGTAAATCCTCCATTGCCTGGGATGCAGAACAGTCGGATCAATTATGGCGGGGCTACCGAGATCATGAAAATCAGATCCTGGAAGATGAAGAAAAGAAAGAATCGTCATTAGAAAAAAGAAAACAAACTTCTGCAGATACAATTAAAGAACTTTATCGCAGAATATACACGTATTT
>JAHYJK010000183.1 GCA_019429225.1 Anaerolineaceae bacterium | reverse complement strand
GGGTGGAGGTTTCCTGACCATTGATCTTCAGGCTACCGTGAACTTCGCCCTTGTAGGAAAATGGTGTCAATCCATTCAAGCAATGGCCTAGAGCGCTCTTGCCGCTGCCGCTGGGACCGACAATCAGGATCTTCTGACCTGTGTAGATCTTTAAGTTAATATCATGCAGAGTGGGTTCAGCCTGGCTGAAATATTGAAATGTAAAGTTTGTGAATTCGATGATCGGTTTTGAGTTCATAAGCATTCATTATAGAATAAAAAAGCTCAGACTCCGCTGACATGAAAGTCTGGGCTTTTATTCTGACCAAAAACTGCCCAAAAAGGCGCGATCCCTACTTTTTGCTGAGGCTGCCCTTCTTGGTGCGGGTGGCTGCGTAAGCAACCAGCAACAATGTACCGATCACGCCGGCACTGACACAATTCATGATGGCGGCAGTGATGCCCTGGGTGAAAACCAGATTTGCCGGTTCCTGATAGATGAGGATGTCCAGTAAGGGGGCAATTACAACCCAGGCAATGACATTGCCGATGACCTGGATAATGTTGAAAGTAATGATGTCCTTACCCTTGAATTCGCCTTCTTCAACTTTGGTTCGTTTGAAGGCAAAACCGAAGATGAAGCCGGAAACACCGCTGGCGATGACCCAACTCCACCAAGGCGAGCCATACTGAATAGCGTCGCTGAGTGCGTGACCGATGAATGAGATGAGTGCACCTGCGATGGGCCCAAACAGGGTGGCGAAAAGTGCGCTTACTCCGTAAGCTGTCTGAAAACTGGTTTCCGGGACAGGTGAAGGAACCTTGACATACATGAATAAAAGCGTGAAAATGGCGGCGCCTAACCCGGTGGCAACGATGGTCTTTGTGTTGACCTTAAATAAATCTTTCATATCCTTTTCTCCTTGAAAAAATTGGGATAAAACTGGTTGGAAAGTACAAATATGATTATATATCGAATTTCAACTTCCAATATATTTTGCCAACAAATTCACCCTTTAAGGGTGATGATTTTGGCTGTCAATGTTTAATTTTAGCTTCTCATTGATACCCAATTCGCAGGGATTATTGGTAATAATAAATAATAATACCGCAGTAACATCTGACTGTTAAATAGATATGAAATTCTTTATTGAACTGTTCTTACGGGGTAAAGGGTCTCATAAATCCTGTAGAAAGTGTAGATGTTTCTCAAATAGCGACGTGTCTCTTCGTAGGGAATGATTTCCAAAAACAAATCCGGGTCATTATCAGCTTTTTCCAGCCAATTGGATACATTCCCAGGACCGGCATTGTAGGCTGCCAGCGCAGCAAATATGTCATTATCAAAATAAGTACGCATTCTGGATAAGTAGCTTGCACCCATGCGGATATTGATAACTGGTCGATAGAGGTCGCTCTCCTGGTAGTTGATAGGCCATTTAAGGATGTTGGCAATTTCAACACCGGTGGTTGGCATGATTTGCATTAAACCTTTTGCACCAGCAGATGAAATAATGAATCCTTCGAAAAAAGATTCCTGTCTGATCAGGCTATAGATTAATAATGGCTCAAAATTAAATTCATTGGCTGCATTTTCAATGATTTCATCAAAATAAAGACCAAATCGTATGTGATTAAACCAAAGCGGCGCATTCATTGCTGTAAAATCATCCATATTTGCCAAATCTAAAATTTGCCGGCTTGCATAAATAGCTGATCGATAAAGCCCGATTTCTAAGAAATGATTGGTCAGCCGAAACAGATTCAGTGGATCATTTTCGTATAACGACCTTAATGTTTCATATTCATTACGAGCCTGGGTATATAATCCTAAATCCCAATAGGCGTTTGCTTTTATGAAAGTTTCATTGGCTAAGAATGGACTCAGCGTTATAAAATTGGTATCCTGGGGAAGAGAAAAAGTATTGCGCATCCATACTTCTGCGATTAACCTTTCCTGTTCAAGATTTACCTCCAAATTTACTTCGTTGAAAGGTGAAAGGAGTGCAGCACCCGATAATATCTCTTTTGCCCTCACTGAATAATACCCAGTCGGGTCTTGCGTTGACGCTTCCAGGAACGCAGCTATGGATTTTTGGGTATCTCCTAAACGATCATATGTTTTACCTATCCAAAAATAGGCTGCAGCTTTTTGTTCAGGTATACCAGTAAGTAATAAATACCTTTGAAATTGTGATAATGCCTGATCAAATTTTGATAAACGATAATTTGTTATTGCACTCAGGAAGAGACCTTGAGAGGAAATTTCTAATTGAGGATATAAATCGATTAATCCTGACCATGTATTGGCGGCATCGGTTAATTGATTATTTCTTTCATAGATTCTGCCTGATTCAAGGATGGCTTTTGCTGCATTTTCACTTCCAGCGTATGAATTCGCAAATTCCAATAAAGTTTGCGCCCCGGTAGAATATTGGTTTAAGTAAGCCCATTGAGTATAGGCAATATCTTCCCAGGCATCTACAAAAAATATATTGTCCGGGTAATTATTTATTAATTTATTCCAGTTTAAAATGGCATTAGCAGGGTCATCCATTTTTAAATAAGAAAGACCAATAAAATACAAAGAATTCCCATTATGATCCGGAGTTTTTTCTATATATCTGAGGAAGGCATTGATTGCTAATCCATAACTGCCTGCATAATAATTTGTTAATCCACGATTGAATTCATCAACTGGAATACCTGCATTGACCAATGCTACCAAACCAGAGTGGGTATCGAACGCTTTTGGATAATTCTGGACTGATTCCTGGAATCTTGCATAAGCCTGTTCTGGTAATCCCAATGCCAGATATGATTGACCTGCCAGTAAATTCATTTGCGCTCTTACATACTCATTTGGGCTGGCATCATGTACTTCCATAAAAATCCGGATTGCATTTGTGTAATCTAATTGAGCGGCATAAATTCGACCAACCTTAATTTTTATATTGGCAGTATCACCAGTTTGGTTTGATTCCAGTGCCATATTGAAATAAGCCAGGGCATCATCCAGCATATTTGATTGGAAGTAAACATCCCCCGCTTTTTCCAACATAAAGATGTCCAATTTACCTGGCAGAAATTGAGTGTAACCCAGGTAACCTCTTGCAGATTGAACAGGATTATTCAGGTTCTCCTGGCTGACACCATAATAATAATAAGCTCTGGCTTTTTGTTCGATTTCAATAGTCTCATCTTCAAGGTAAAAATTAAGAAGATTGATTGCTTCTGAAAAACGAGATTGAGATATATAAATTTGTGCAAGGCGAATATCTGCTGCTGCTTTCAGATTTGTCTCAGATGCGTTCGCTTTTGCCTGTTTGAGTTCAATGATGGCGGCTTGATAATCTCCTTCAAAAAAGGATTTTTCTGCCAGCGTAATTCTCACTTCTGGGATTGGCGTTGGTGTGGGAGTCGGAGTTGGGATGGGCGTAAATGTGGAAGTTGCCAGCGTGGTTTCAAGATTATTTCCATCCATCGTCAGTTCTTCTTTGGTGGATGTTTCTGAACAACTGGTTAATATGATTGCCAGACTTATTAATGTAATTAGAAAAATTTTTTTCATAAGGTTTTCAAACCAAGACTAAATTGTAACAAATAATAGAAAGAAAATCAGTCTTAATTTATAATTGTAAGGGTGCGTGCTTTACAAAGAGTTCCTACTATGTTAAACTAGTCGGGCTTTAATGGTTCGCTCTCCTTCAAGAGGGCGTTTTTTATGTAAGGTGATTTTGTTTTTTTGGAGTTTACAATGTCAATTGTCTGTACCGGATCTGTCGCATATGATTATTTAATGAAATTCCCTGGTTTCTTCAAAGATCATATTTTGCCAGACAATTTAGAGACTTTGAGCTTATCCTTTCTTGTAGAAAGTATGACTAAAGTTCGTGGGGGAATCGCTCCGAATATAGCCTATACATTGGCTTTATTAGGTTCGGAGAAACCTGTTGTATTTGCAACTGTAGGAGAAGATTTCGAAGATTACCGAATCTGGTTGCATAACCACAAAGTAGAAACGAAATACATTAAAAAAATTGATGGAGTTTTCACAGCTTCGTTTTTTGCAAATACAGATAAGGCCAACTCCCAAATTGCCAGTTTCTATCCTGGTGCAATGACGTTTGCTAGAGATTATTCCCTAAAAGAATTGGATTTTACACCTGAATTGGTTGTTATATCTCCGAATGATCCAATGGCAATGAATCGATATGTGGATGAATGCACTCAAATGAAAATCCCATATCTTTTTGATCCCAGTCAACAAATTGTTCGAATGAGTTCAGAGGAAATTCGGAATGGTGTAGAGTCAGCTTACTCATTATTTGTGAATGAGTATGAATATCAACTTTTACAAAAACATACTGGATTAAACCAGCGGGAGATTTTAAACATTGTTAAATTCCTGGTGGTTACATTGGGTAATAAAGGCGCAGTGATTTATGCGGATGATCATGAATATGTAGTACCGGTTTTTCCGGTTGAAAACATAGTGGATCCAACAGGGGTTGGTGATGCTTTTCGTGGTGGATTTTTAAGAGGATATCAGCAAAATTTTTCCTGGGAATTATGCGGTAAAATAGGTTCTCTATCAGCTGCTTATTGTCTGGAACAAAACGGAACTCAATCACATCATTATTCAGTTGAAGACTTTGTACAAAGATTTCGATCGCATTACGATGACAATGGTGAGTTAGACCAAATTTTAAATAAATTCTAAATTCGTGGAGGAATGGATGTCAAATTTCGATATTAAAGACTCAAAGCTTGCAGAAGGCGGGCGGAGACGAATTGATTGGGCAGAAAGAGAAATGCCTGTATTACGTATGATCAAAGAAAGATTTGAAAAAGAACGGCCATTTGCTGGTATTCGAATGTCTGCTTGTCTTCATGTAACCGCTGAGACTGCAAATTTGATGAAGACCTTACAAGCAGGTGGTGCGGATGTTGTACTGGTCGCATCCAACCCATTATCGACACAAGATGATGTTGCAGCCTCGTTGGTAACCAACGACGAAATTGCAGTTTATGCGATCAAAGGCGAAGATAATGTAACCTATTACAAACATATCAAAGCAGCTCTTGAACATCGTCCGCATTTGACAATGGATGATGGTGCTGATCTGGTTTCCACAATTCATAAAGAATATCGCGATTTATTACCAGAAATAATTGGTGGTACTGAAGAAACAACGACAGGTGTTATTCGATTGCGGGCAATGGCAGCAGATAATATGCTTGGTTTTCCAGTCATTGCAGTGAATGACGCAATGACCAAACACTTTTTCGATAATCGATATGGAACAGGGCAATCAACCCTTGATGGTATTATTCGCGCTACGAATGTCCTATTAGCTGGTAGAACTTTTGTAGTTGCAGGTTATGGTTGGTGTGGTCGTGGATTAGCAAATCGTGCTCATGGCATGGGAGCGAATGTGATTGTCACTGAAGTAGATCCTTTGAAAGCTTTGGAAGCTGTTATGGATGGTTATCGTGTCATGCCAATGATAGATGCAGTCAGAGTAGGAGATTTTTTCTGTACCGTAACAGGGGACTTGAATGTTATTGATCGTCATCATTTTGAAGCGATGAAAGATGGGGCAATTGTTGCTAATTCTGGTCATTTCAATGTTGAAATCAATATACCCTCATTAGAGGAAATGGCAGTTGATAAAAAGTTGGTTAGACCCTTTGTTGAACAATACACATTAAAAGATGGTCGACAAATCCATATCCTTGGTGAAGGACGATTAATAAATCTTGCTTCAGCCGAAGGTCATCCCGCTTCAGTAATGGATATGTCTTTTGCAAATCAGGCTCTAAGTGCGGAATACATGGTTAAAAATGGTAAATCGTTGAAAAAAATGGTGTATTCTGTTCCCGAAGATATCGATAATAATATAGCTCGCATTAAGTTAGAGGCGATGGGAATCAATATCGACACGCTAACTGAAGAACAAATCCATTACCTGAATTCCTGGCAAGAAGGTACCTAAAACTTTAGTTATTTAAATTAAAAACTCATCCCGTATAATTTTTTCGGGATGAGTTTTTTTATTCTTCCGCTTTTACTACAAAATCAATATAAAAGGAATCACCAAATGCCAATTCAGATGGATTATATGCCTGCCACGCACTGCGGTAATTACCAGGTTGTTCAGGAGCAATGAAATCAATTTTAATAGTGAGGGATGTACCACTTCGAGCTGGATAAAGATCCTGTGGTGAGGAAGCTTCTAAAGCTGGCCCACCAATTAATCGGATGGTATATCCAGATCCCCAACTACAGGTGCCAGAATTCTTTACTTCCCATTCTTTTTCAATGACTGAACCTGGATTGACCTGAGTACCATCTGGAATACTTTTATCCTCGATAAATGTCAGGTTATCAATACAAGCCTCTGGTTGTGATTGATCAGAATTTTGAATTTGAGTAGGAATTGGTTCATTGGTTGGGGTTGCCGGAATTAATGTGGGTGGAACAAATGCCGGAACGTCCGCCTCCATAGGATCAGCCTGCAGGGGACGAAAACAACCTGAAAGAACGAATAACATCCCAACAAGACTGATGATTATAAAAACCTTTTTACCCATTTGCCAACCTGACTGATCACCTTTAAATTCAAAGAAAATTACATTTCATCTTCTGTAAAATTTTCTTCGGATTCGGGTATGACACCTATCGCAAATCCATGCATGGCATGTTCACGAACAGCACTATCAATTTCGTCCATTAAATCCTGGTTTTGTCGTAAAAATTCTTTTGCATTTTCACGACCCTGTCCAAGCCGAATATCTCCGTAAGAATAGAAAGCTCCTCGTTTGGTCACAATTTCCAGTTGTGTTGCCAGATCCAGGATATCACCAGCGGTAGAGATACCTTCATTGTACATGACATCAAATTCAGCTACTTTGAAGGGGGGAGCCACTTTGTTCTTGACAACCCGGACACGTACCCGATTGCCAATAATTTCAGATCCGACCTTTATGGATTGAATACGTCTGATATCCAATCGCACGGAAGCATAGAATTTTAATGCCATGCCACCAGTAGTTGTTTCGGGGTTACCAAACATCACACCGATTTTTTGTCTTAATTGATTGGTAAAAACAACTGCAGTTTTTGTTTGATTAATGGCTCCAGATAATTTTCGCAAAGCCTGGGACATTAAACGTGCCTGCATACCCATGGTAGCATCACCCATATCCCCATCGATTTCGTTTCGTGGTACTAAAGCTGCGACGGAATCAACCACTACCAGGTCGATTGCTCCTGAACGAACCAGTGTTTCGGTAATTTCAAGAGCCTGTTCCCCGGTGTCTGGTTGAGAGATCAGTAAATTATCGATATCCACACCAAGATGCGTGGCATAGATGGGGTCTAGCGCATGTTCCATGTCCACATATGCAGTCATTCCTCCCATTTTTTGGGTTTCTGCAACCAAATGCAAACATAAGGTCGTTTTACCTGATGATTCTGGCCCGAAAATTTCAGTAATTCTCG
>JAHYJK010000182.1 GCA_019429225.1 Anaerolineaceae bacterium | reverse complement strand
GTCCGATTTGTTCGACCGTTAGTTTTCCGATATGGGAAAGATAAATTGGAAATAATTCTCCGGTTAGAATATAGGATGTATCACCAATTGCATCGCTGATCCAGATCCAGGTTTCACTACTAATCTTACAAAATTGTGAAGTTCATTATAATTTGATTTATCTCCCACTATCCTTAATAACATGTCCAATGGATTCATCATGTAAATTCGGTAAGATAATTTTATTCTTTTTTATGGCATGGATATTGCATTTTTATACACAACAATTCTGATAAATGAAGCCAGGTGTCCATGCCACGATTTCTGAAATCACTATTCTTTGCTCTCATCATTTTTACATTGTTCCTGGGTTCGGTTCAGGCCGAAGATGGAACAGAACAACAATTGGTCTTTTTGCCACTGGTATCCAATGAAAAATATTCCGATCCATGGTTAGGCCCGGACGGTGGTTTTGTGGTGAACATGGTTACCAACCCCGCCAATTCAAAAATGATTTATGCCGGAACATGGGGAAATGGGGTTTTCAAGAGTACTGATGGAGGGTTGACGTGGTTGAAATCCAGTAATGGGTTGGGAGATTTATACATCAACTCTTTGGCAATTGATCCTCAGAATCCAAAAATCATGTATGCGGGTACATACAATGATGAAATCTACAAAACCACGAATGCAGGAGAAACCTGGACTCATTCCAGCCAGGGTGTGCAAGATGGTGCCATCATCTATACCATTGCTATTGATCCTTATAACCCAGACATTATTTATATCGGTACGCGAGGAAAATTTGCGATTGAACCACCACCCTGGGAAGGAATAGTATACAGAAGTAAGAATGAAGGTATCAATTGGTCACCTGTGCTGGAAAATGTTGGAGGAAGCAATCAGCAGGATTGGGCGTATGACATAGTGGTCAATCCAAAAAATCATTGTATGGTTTTTGTGGCCATGCACGAGTATGGTGTCCATCGCAGCTTGAACTGTGGTGACAGTTGGGAAAGTATGAATGGAGATGGGTTGACGGATCTTTCTGGAAGAGCATTGGTGATTAATCCCAGCGGTACAGATAACGATGCTGTTTATTACGGAACCTGGCATCGTACCGGTGTCTACAAATCGATAAATAATGGAGATAGCTGGTCGAACCAATTTCTCTATTCAAAAATCTACAATATGGACCTGGATCCACAACAACCCAGTATTCTATATGCTGCAGATTTTTATGATGGAATTTTAAAAACAACCAATGGGGGTGGTAGCTGGTCGAATATTGGATTAGGTGAAAACTTATTGTATACCGTGATGGTCAATCCATTACAACATACACAGGTATTTGTTGGCACTGCCGGGAATGGAATTTTCCGCAGTGATCAGAGTGGCGCTGGTTGGGTTCACAGCCAGACTGGTCTGAATAACTCAATGATTACTGGCATTCAGATTCACCCGAGTCAATCAACTCAACTATTCACCAGCACATCTCGGGGAGGGTTTCATGTCTCTGAAGATGGTGGTGAAAGCTGGCAACAACTCAATAATGGATTAACCGATCTTGATGCGAGTGGGTTCGTGTTGCATCCATAAAATCCGAACCAGATTTATTTATTGACCTATAGTGGCGGATTGTTCACCTGCGAATTGCCGGATTGTAAATGGAGTCAGATGAATATCGGGTTGCCGGTAATGGATCTTTTATCGACTTCCGGTTCTGGTTTTTTTCCGCATAACGAATTAGAAACTGAATTGATAGCAAATTCTGAGGATTTGTTGAATGAGGATACCAAATCAGTCAGTTATCAACCATTGAATGACCTGGAATTTGCACTCAATAATCCAGCCATTGTTTATCTGGCTACCAGTACAAACGGGGTATATCGTAGTAACAATGGCTCCGAAAGTTGGTCTCAAGCGGGATTGAATGGAAAGAATATACAGAAATTGGCGCTACATCCAGCTAAAAGCGACGTTGTTTATGCATCTGTATTTAATAGTGACCTGGTTTATTCAACCATCAATGCAGGTGCTTCCTGGAGCAGTAGTCAGGTACCGGGTGGAATTGTGAATGATCTGGCAGTTAACAAAGATCTACCGGGGGAATTATACACTGCGACAAATAGTGGCGTTTACAAGCGGACAGATGGTGGTGCATGGCAATTGCTGGGATTAAATGGCAAAATGATAACGGCTCTGGGGATTCATCCGAACCAACCCAATTTGATTGTAGCAGGGTGCCCGGGTGCTGTGTATTATTCCAAAGATGGTGGACTGAACTGGGTTGCGGGACCAGGTGATTTGTTTGAAACTGCGATTAAGACGGTCTCATTTGATCCCAACAAGTCAGATATAGTTTATTTGGGTACCAACACGCAAGGAATGTACCGATTATTACTCAGATAGGTCTGACATTTAGGAGCTGGAAACCTGCTTTTTTGTATTTGCTCCGAAATGATTTATCAAATAATTGGAACTCCTGACACAATTTATACGTCTACTTGTTATCCTCTTTCTGTGGGCTATTATTGTGTGTATAAAAAAAATAAATAATCCATCAAAACCTGCAAAGAGGAAGATAATTACCAACGGGATATAAGGATAAATGAGTCTATATCGATTATTATTTATTATATTTTTGACTTTTGTGGCAATATTTCTTTCAGCAGCAGGTGATCCTCCTCCACCTAAACAGGTTACAAAGGAGGTTAAATCAGATCTCTCTGATGCTTTTGGAAAAAGGTTGAATACTTCGATAGGCTTTAGATCACAGGTTTTTGACTTGTTTTCACCAGAGATTGATACAGCTTTCATTTCTCCGGATGGAAAAACGGCTGTCATCTGGCTGGCTTTGCGCGATGATTCTGGCAGGATTTTAGCAACCGAACCCGGATTGGCGCTGGCAAAGAAAATTGATAATCGGTGGGAAGTTCTTTTACCAGGTGATCTTGATTGGGAAGAGACATTTGCTGGCTTATCTGATGAAATGTTACCCCTGGAACAACGCTCTGCTCCTGGAAACGCTGCAATCGATAACCTGAGTGTTACAACAACATTGACGGGATATTATCTGCCGTATGCTGCAGGAACGAAGCAATGGTTAGAGGGATCCATCAGCCATTTCCAAGATATCCCGGAATTGGGATACCCATCCTGCAAAGACATCAATGGCATTAATCCTTGCCGATATGCATACGATTTCACCAATGTTGATCATTTTCCCTTAGTAGCCAGTAAGGATGGAACCGTGTATGCTTCTCGGGATAGTTGTGATGATGGGGATTCTTCGTGTACCAATTACATCATTCTCAGAGACACAAATAGTCCAACCTGCCAGATCTATTTACATTTATCCCAATACACAATTCCAGATACATTAACAAATGGTACTTTCGTTAAACGTGGCCAGTACATTGGAGATACAGATGACACAGGTTATAGTACATCCAATCATGTCCATTTTATGGTGGTTGATAGTATTTGGCCTGCCAGTGGGTATTATTGGGGATACTCTACAGATATTCGTTTCGCCGACGTGCCGATCAATGGCGGTATCCCCCGTACGTGTTATGAAGTGACTAATTTTCCCATTTATGATGGCGCCACCGAATGTATTGGTGATAAATCTGATCCACGCAATCCAAACAATGATTGGTTTGTGTCAGGAAATATTGGCGCATATCCTCCAACAGGGGCACTGACTCGTCCAATTGCAGGTGCAATAGTCGCTTCTGGGGGGAATAAATTGATGGATGTAACTGCAACTGCCACTGATGATGTTCATGTAGAAGCTGTTCAGTTGTTGGCAAACCTAAATAATCAGTGGGTAACGATTGGTGATAAAGTCACAAAAACAAATTCAAATGGGGAATATGATTGGGATGTGAATCTGTGTGAATCCGCACCAGTGAATGGACCTTTGGAAGTAGCATTGCGGGTTTGGGATCATGAAGGCAATGTTGCTCCTGCTTTGAATCCCAGAACGATCCAGGTGGATCATGCCTGCCCACCACCTACCAGTCAGCTCTATCCTGCCGTAAGTTTTGATTCAACAGCTACTAAGTTAAGCTGGAGTGCAACCAGTAATGGGGCAGGTTTGGGCACCTTTGAATTGCAATGGATGACATTCCCCGGTAGCTGGGATGCAGCCAATACCATCAGCATTGCTGGCAATCTGCGCTCGACCTGGTTTGCAGGACAACCCGGGGGGAATTATGCTTTCCGACTGAGAGCGTTGGATGTGAATGGTCAACCTGAACCCTGGCCGGCTGATAATGCAGCTGAAACCAGCGTCATTCTTCCAACAACTTGTGTTCCCGACTTATTTGAAGAAGATGACAACTTAAGTGAAGCGAAAGCAATTATTCCCGGTGTATCAGAACAAAGGAACCTGTGTGGTGTAGGAGATTCTGATTGGTTTGATGTTCAAATTGCCGAAGCAGGAGATTATATCATTCAGGCATCCTCCATCAACGGTGGTGCCGCGGTTAAGATCATGCTCTTTGGAGAAGATGGAGTAACGTTGATTGCAAACGGCGCATCACAAGGGATAGGGCAGCATGCAAGTGTCCTTTTACATGTTGACAATCCAGGAAGTTATAAAATTAAAATTGAACCGTTGGTGGAAAATCTTATGGGAACAGAAGCGTTATACCAAATTCTGGTAGATGATGTAACCTTCACATATCTCCCGTTAGTGGTAAGGTAATCTTCAATTAGACAACTCGTAATTGAATTTCCCCAACTGTGTCAATTGATTTTTCTTACTCTTCTAAATATAACGAATCGACGATACCAACGATCACTGAGTTAACACAACCATCCGGGTTTTCCAGCACCTGCCGGTTTCCCCCACCTTCGCGGTTTACAAGAACAGTATCACCGACACCAGCGTGAGTACTATCCAGGGCAATGAAATACCCTTCTGGTGTGTCATTTGGCAAAGCCAAAGGCTGCACAACCAGCAACCTGCGTTTCTTAAAATCAGGGTGGCTGATAGTGGTAACGACTGTTCCAACAACTTTAGCTAAAATCATATTTTCTCTTTAAGTGTATTTTACCCATCCAGGTTTCATGCTGAAATCAATATCGCCATCTGGTCGTACTTCATATTCGTCCACGATACCTACCAGAGCGAGATCTACCGGTACAAATGTGATCTCCGGCATTGCCAATGCTGCCTCTCTGGCACGCGCCGTTACACAAATATCACCAGGTCCAGCCTGCACGACGTCCACAGCAACTACAAGACCGCCCTCTGGTTGAAGAGCTTTATCGAGTGGCTGAACGATTAAGAGTTTTAATCCTTCTAAACCTTCATACTTAACTGTGCAGACAGCAGTACCCATGACTTTTGAGAACTTCATCTGATCACTTAACTCCCGTGCTATGCAGAACTCGTTCAATGATGCGGTCCAACAGTGCAGTATCAATCTGATCACCCAGCTTCTGCTTTACTTCAGCCCGGATGCGATTGGATAAATCGATTTGATCAGAGGATTGCATTCGGTGTGATGGAGATTCTGTCAAATAGCTTTGATTTGTAGTTTCTGAGGCATAAGATGATAAATATGGCCGAACGGGTACGCTGGGATCATTGCTGCCTTCTTTATGTATGATCAATCCTAATTCTCTGGCTTTTTCGTACGCCAGTACAGTCAAAAAAATATCATCATTAATGTCGAGTTCGCGAACACCTCGATTAACAAGATCCTCGATATCTTTCTCAGTATAAAATTCTTTGGGCATGAATCTCCATCTTTCCTGGTTTCACAAAGTGAGCGTTCGACAATTATTTGGAAATAGCTAACCAGTAACAAATTTTGCTCAAATTGAATTATTTCTTGTCAGCAGAACGACCACTAAATGAACCTTTGCTGCTTTGGGGCAGGATTAATTCCAAATCCTGGTGTGGTCTGGGGATGACATGTACAGAAGCTAATTCTCCAACACGCTTTGCTGCGGCAGCACCGGCATCGGTTGCAGCTTTGACAGCGCCAACATCCCCACGCACCATGACGGTCACATAACCACCACCAATATATTCAGAACCTATGAGAACAACGTTGGCTGCTTTTACCATCGCGTCAGCAGCTTCAATTGCGCCGATGAGACCTTTTGTTTCAACCATTCCTAATGCTATCTGAGCTGTATCAAGAGACATTTTTATTCCTTTCAAATTTGTAAAACTAATTTTGGTTTGAGACTTCTATTTATTCCTGACGGTAGGTGGTTGTTCCACCCACTTCCAGATGGTCGATGATTGCCATAATTACTGCATCCACCGGTGTATCTTTGGTAATGGTTGTCTGGCGGGCACTTGAGCCAGCAGCTGTCAGCACCAGGTCTCCAATTCCGGCATCCAGGGTATCAATGGCAACGTAGGGTTTTCCGGAGGGTGAACCGGTTTCATCCGTCTGACGTACAATCAGTAACTTTCTGCCATGCAGTTTTTCGTCTTTAATCGTTGCTACGGTCGTTCCAATCACTCTGGCAATCAACATAATAATCTCTCCGTTCTAATACCCTTTGCTGGCTGTGGGGGTCTCTTTTTTTGACTCAGTCACATTTCCAGCCTGAACAATTTTTACTCCAGCTGATGCGCCCAGACGGGTCGCACCTGCCTTGACCATATTCTCTGCGTCTTCACGGGTACGCACACCACCCGCTGCTTTCACTCCCATGTCAGGGCCAACCGTACGTCGCATCAATTCAACATCACGGACAGTCGCTCCACTACTGGCAAATCCTGTGGATGTTTTTACAAAATCAGCTCCAGCTTCCTTTGAAAGCAGGCAAGCAATCACTTTCTCTTCGTCGGTTAACAGGGCTACTTCGATAATTACCTTTACAATGGCACCATGACGGTGGGCTGTTTCTACAATCCCGCGGATATCTCGAGCTACTAATTCAGTATCGCCTGCTTTGAGGGCACCAATATTGATGACCATATCTATCTCATTGGCACCATCTTTGATCACCTGTTCCGTTTCAAATACTTTCACCTCCGGGGGGGTAGCGCCTAATGGAAACCCTACCACGGAGCAGACTTTAACATCGGTGCCTTTTAAGAGATCTGCACACAATTTAATCCACGCGGGATTGACACAAACAGAGGCAAATCCATATTTACGCGCTTCAAAACAAAGTTGAGCAATTTGGTCAGGGGTCGCATCCGGTTTGAGTAAGGTGTGGTCAATTTTTTTCGCCAGGTTCAGATCGTCCGGTATTACACCCACTGTTGATGCAATACGTTCTGCGCCAGCAGAAAGGATATGTCCTGCGTTATCGAAACAGGTTTTAACGCGAACGCCATCAGCAATTTCTGAAACACAATATGAACCATCTGGATAATTCTCAATGACATCCTGTTCTGCCATTGCTAAAAGCACTTCCCGTGTAATTATTTCTACTAATGCTTCAACCAATTTTTTATCAGGAACCATATCACCTTCTTTTTAAATACTGGCTTTCAACCAGATTAATTTTATCAACACGTTTGGCATGACGACCACCACCAAATTCCGTTGCCAACCA
>JAHYJK010000181.1 GCA_019429225.1 Anaerolineaceae bacterium | reverse complement strand
GAAAAAAATTGCAAATTTACGAATTTTTGGAGATGAAGATGGAAAAATGAATCTCTCAATCCTGGATTTAAAAGGTCAGGCTATTGTGGTTTCGCAATTCACCCTGTATGCTGACACAAAAAAAGGGAATAGACCCTCTTTCATCAACGCAGCCAATCCCGAAAAAGCTGATCAATTGGTCAATTATTTTGCTGATCAGTTAAGATCATTTGGAATCCCCACACAACAAGGAGAATTTGCAGCACATATGATGGTTTCTTTGGTCAATGACGGCCCAGTTACCATCTGGATTGAAAATTAAGGATTATTTCTCCAAATTATTTCATGTCCTTGAAAATTATGAGCACCTTTTTCTAATAGACTGGATATCTGCGACTCATGTAGAACTCCGACACCAGCATAAATCGGTATTTCAAATGAAGTTAAGTGCTGAATCGCATGCAAGGTCAAAGAAAATATCGATCTTCCATACAATCTCCCATGAATATATTGTTCATTGTGCTTTAGTACACCTCTGGGAGCCTGGATACTGATCGCCACAATCTCTGGAATTAAGGTCTGCCCCAACCATTCCTGGAAAACATACTCAAAGGGCAGACTGAGAATAATGGGTAACTCACCCATTGCAGCCTGGATATTTGTTTTAATATCGGAAACTTTCAAGGAGTTATCTATGGCTAATTCGATCGCAGCAATATTTTCAATACTTTCAAGCGACCTGACAATTTTTTCAATATGATACGGTTCATCGGATAATACATTCATGCACACAGGTAAAATAGCGTTTTCCCAGGTTTCTCGAAATTGATGGATTACTTTCTTCAATCCTGGATTTGGGTGACCACTATGAACCATAAAACCACCCTGGAATGGAATAATATTTCTTTGTGTCGCTGGCGACCTCGGATGATAACTGATTGGATTCGTAATAAAAAGTGCGATTTCAGGAAAATGGTTGAGAAATCCCCTGGATGGAAAAAAGCCAGCAGTTCCAGCAGCGTTCATCCATTTTCCAGAAGTTAGAAAATCAAGATCCGACTTCATTTTCTGACTTTCAAATCAATGAGATTCTTTTTAATTTCAGGTAAATTTTTCAATATATCATGAGTACCATTCGCAAAATGATAACTTTCTTCTGTCTGGATCACTTGTGCTACGTTTACTGATTTACCTGATTCCTTCGATTTCTTTCGAACAAAAAGGTCGTGTTGACTTTTGTGACATAATGCCGCTCGAACTTTTTCATTAATCATCGATGACACATCAATGATCCAATCTGCCTGATCAGCTTTGTTGAGGAGATGAGGTTTTGGAGAATTATCATAATATGCCTGAACTGTATACCAGAACATTTCTGGAAATTCATTTTGAATAATTTTTTGAACAGCCTGGTAAACCGTTAAATGACCTGGATGCCCATATTCTCCATTACTGCCATGGGATATTAACAGGTCGATATCTTTCTTTTTTATACATTCCTTCAACTCCATGGCTAATTTTTCTTGATCCTGAGTAAAAGAAAACAGGGTGTTTTCTGGTCCAACCAATGGATCTACATAATTCAGAAATTGAAGAGTTTTTCCGCCGAGTTTCTCCACAGCACAATTTAATTCTAATTCTCGCAATGATCCCAATTGTGTCTGGCTACAGAGAGGAGGTACACCGCATTCCCCTCCTTCGCCACGGGTGCAGCTAAGGTAATGGACATCATGGCCTGATTTTGACAATAATGCCAACAATCCCCCGCATAACATCGTTTCATCATCTGGATGGGCAAAGAAAACAAGAATGTTCATTAAAACTCCAATTCATTTAAATTAAAGACTGTTCCGTGTTGGCAGGTCCGAATCCAACCCTTTTTGGTTTTGACGGAGCAAACCATGCACTGTGAATCACCTGAACAAAGAATTGGGCAATAAATTAAAATTTCTGTTTGTATGTCAGAATTTAATATTTTTTTCAAAGTTTCCCGGTTTTTCTCCATGTTATCACGTTCAATCTCAATCACAACATAATCTGCCCATAACAGATGTTCATCTAACATATCTGGAAAAACGATTTCGACAGAATTAGGCAAAGTCAAGTTTATTTCATCAACCATATAGGCAACATTTTTTCCTATTCTGACACAATGATCGATCAATGGGTTTAGGCTTCCGTGGGACTGGTCAAGACTAATACATAATAAATTTTGAAAATTATAATGATTGGAAAACCCTGTACCTATCGGTCCTTTTACAATGAGTTGGTCACCTACTTCCCAATTTGTAATTTTCGGTTTCGTAAAGTAAATATCGTCGAGTTGTAAAGTGAAATAGATCGGAATTAACTGGTCATCCTTTTCTGGATTATACACAATTAAAAATTGTCCCGGTTTTATAGAAGGTATCTGGATTTTAAGTGATATTAATTGTAAGTCACCAAATTTTCTGATGATGGAAATTTCTGTTTTTTGTTTCACAAGATAATTTTACAACAATACACAATGAGATTATCTATCAAGAAAAGAAGTGAATTGTCCCTAAATTAAAATTATCTATGAATAATTTATGAAAGAAATATGTGCATTATAATTTGTGAGTCAATCAATTAAGCAGGAGATAAAAATTATGAATATAGCAAGTTCATTTCGTTTGGTAGCAACAATTTTATGGGTTGGTTCAATTGGTTTTTTAGTATTTGCCATGTTACGATCCAGCCAAAATAAACCTATTCGAAGAAGTGGGTTAACGATCATAGTCGCTTTTGTAATATCTTTGTTTTTCAGTTTGATTTCCATGGGTATGGTTTTTATTGAACCTCAGGAACGGGGAATTGTCATTTCCGCCGTTTCCCCATTAGGGTACCGCGAACAGGCATTACAACCTGGGCTTCAATGGATCATTCCTGGTCTTGAAAATGTGAAACGATATCCAATTTCGAAACAAAGCTATACCATGTCAATTGCGCCATCAGAAGGGGCTTATCTTGGAGATGATTCCATCACAGCCCGTACTTCGGATGGGCAGCAAATTTATGTAGATGCGTCGGTCATTTACAGTATCAATCCAGCAGACGTCATTAAAGTCCATATTGAATGGCAAGATCGTTATAGTGATGGACTGGTTCGGCCTGTTGCCCGAGCAGTGATCAGAGATGCTGTCAGTCAATTTGGTGTCGAGGAAGTGTATTCCAGTAAGAGAGAAGAATTGACGCTTATGATCACCGTAAATATGGTTGAAAAATTAGCAGAGAATGGTTTAATCATGGATCAATTCTTATTAAGAAACATAACATTTTCTGATGAATATGCAGCCTCAGTTGAACAAAAACAGATTGCGGAACAACTTGCTCAACAGGCGAAATTTGTTGTTGAACAAAAGAAACAGGAAGCAGAACAAGCGCGACAAACCGCTGAAGGTCTGGCAGATGCATCTGTTATTCGATCAAAAGGTGAAGCAGAAGCCAGGTTGATCCAGGCGGAAGCGGAAGCAAAATCATTGTTATTGATCGCGGAAGCAGTCAGAGATCGACCTGATTTGTTGACCTATCAATATATTACAAAGCTAGCCCCCAATATCCAGACTATGTTGTTACCTGCGAATTCACCATTCCTATTTCCATTACCGGAGATGAATGTGACGGAAAATCAAACACCAACAATCATTATTCCAGAGGTAGAGCCAACTCCATAGAGGTAGCGCCAACTTCATAAAAGGAATTTAAAGAACGTCCTTCAACAATAGAGAACGTTCTTTATTTATGTTCAAATATTCAAATTAATCTTATAATTATTTTCATGAATCAAAAAAGTACCTCTGGTAAACAAATAAGATTATCCTCTCTTTCCAATTGTGCAGGTTGAGCTTCCAAATTAAGTGCGGAAACGCTGTCGCAAGTTTTGCGACCTTTAGGAAGTATATTCAATGCACAGGATTATCCTGATCTTCTGGTAGGAATCGATCCACCTGATGATGCAGCCGTCTGGAGAATTGACGAAACCAGATCTATCGTTGTCACCACAGATTTTTTCACACCTGTGGTTGATGAACCTTATGATTACGGAGCAATTGCAGCAGCCAACAGTCTGTCTGATATTTACGCAATGGGTGCCGATCCTATTCTGGCATTAAATATTGCTGCCTTCCCACCTCAATTACCAACTGATTTCTTAAGTCAGATTATTCGAGGTGCTGCTGAAAAAGCAAAAGAAGCAGGCGTTGTCATAGCGGGTGGTCATACCATTCAGGACAAAGAACCCAAATTCGGTCTGGTTGTGATTGGTATGATTGAAACCCACAAGATCCTGACAAAATCCGGTGTTCAGCCAGATGATTTATTGATTCTAACCAAACCCTTAGGGATGGGTGTCACTACAACAGCCAATAAAGCACAAAAGGCAAAGAAAGAAGATATTGAAGAAGCCAAATTTTGGATGAGAAAATTGAATAAAATTCCCTCCAAAATAGCTACACAATTAAACCTGAAAGCAGCTACAGATATTACTGGTTTTTCCTTGTTAGGACACGCATACGAAATGGCAGATTCCTCAAAAGTCAGGATCATACTTAACTCACAGGATATTCCTTTTATTAATGGAGCGCGATATTACGGCGAAAAATGGTTTTTTGCTGGTGGTGCTGCTGATAATCGTTTGTATTACGAAAAATTTATCGAGTTTTCCGAAGAAATCGATGAAGTAACCAGAATGTTGCTTTTCGATCCACAAACCTCAGGTGGACTTTTGTTGGCATGTCCACCCGAAAAAATTTCTGAATTTGAAGATACAGCTAAAAGTCAAAATATGCCCTATTGGGAAATTGGCCACGCAATTCACGGAACCGGGATCATTGTAAAATAATTAATAGGAAAAATTGATCCTGAAGGGATGAAAAATAAGAAGGTATTGAAAATGGATTTTGAATTTAAATCAAAGCGTTCACCAGTTTACGGAACAAACGGAATGGTCGCCAGCTCACAACCTTTAGCTACAGCTGCAGGTATTGAAATTCTGAGAAAAGGTGGAAATGCAGCTTCAGCAGCTGTTGCAGTTACCGCAGCTTTGAATGTCACAGAACCAACATCAACCGGATTAGGTGGCGATGTTTTTGTTCTTTACTATTCTCAGGAAACCAATCAGGTGTATGCATTAAACGGGTCAGGAAGAGCACCGTTTGATCTAACCATGGAAAAATTGGAAAAAGAAGGATTCAAGGAACTTCCACCCTATCATCCATATACGATCACTGTACCAGGTGCCTGTGATGCCTGGTTCACATTAAACGATCGATTTGGTAACCTTGAAATGGATAAGATTTTATCCCCAGCAATCCAATTAGCAGAAAATGGTTTTCCTGTAGCTCCCATTACCTCACATTTCTGGCAATCTGCGGCCAAAAGACAGTTAAAAACCGGTTTAAATGGAGATCAGTTACTCATTAATGGAGTTGGTCCAAAACCGGGCCAAATTTTCAAAAATATCGGTCTCGCTAGGACTTTCAAACGATTGGCAGAAAATGGTAAAAATGAATTCTACAGAGGAGAAATTGCGTCTGCGATTGTTGATGTGATTTCTGAAGCTGGAGGATGCCTTTCATTAAAGGATCTGGAAAGCCACCACAGTGATTGGGTTGAACCAATTTCTGTTGATTTTCAAAATACGAGAATTTGGGAATGTCCTCCAAATGGTCAGGGGTTGGCTGCCCTAATTGGATTAAACATCTTAAACCATTTAGACCTTGAATCAGCTTCTAAATCCTCTCCCCTTCGATACCATTTCCAGATCGAAGCAATGCGCCTGGCATTTTCAGATGCCTGGGCATTTATTAGCGATCCGGAATTTTATTCTATTCCTTTGGACTGGCTATTATCCGCCGATTATGCCAGGCAAAGATCTAAGCTGATCGATCCTGTTCGAGCCAACAAAGAAATCCAACATGGAACGCCACCTTCAACATCCGATACCGTTTATTTTTGTGTGGTAGACCAAATGGGCAATGCCTGTTCCTTCATCAATAGCAATTACATGGGTTTTGGCACCGGGATTGTTCCTTCTGGATTTGGATTCTCATTGCAGAATCGAGGCCATAATTTCTCATTACAAAAAGGGCATCCAAACCAGTTAGAACCGCATAAACGCCCATATCATACAATCATTCCTGCGATGGCTACCGATCCAAATAACAATCAATTAGTTAGCCCATTTGGAGTTATGGGTGGCTTCATGCAACCCCAGGGTCATCTTCAGGTTGCCTGTAATTTATTTTTGGATCTGATGGATCCACAGTCGGCTCTGGATCTCCCACGATTTTGCATTTTGCCTGAAAGTTCTTCTCACGAAATAGCCCTGGAGGAAGGCATCCCAATAAAAACTATGTCCACCCTGGCAGAAATGGGACATGTTATTAAACCTGTCAGTGGAATGAACCGTGCATTATTTGGAAGAGGTCAGATAATATTGAGAGACAAAGAAGGCGTCCTGGCTGCCGGAAGTGATCCCCGCGCAGATGGATGCGCCATGACTTTTATATCCACATGATAGAGATTTCAGAAACATTACAGGGAATCCTGGATACGCTCCCCAATAAACCTGGTTGTTATCTCATGAAAAATAAAACCGGGAATATTATCTATGTCGGTAAAGCTGTAAATTTGCGTCATCGAGTTCGCTCATACTTTCATGACAATGAAGGGCAGCATCCGCGTACCAGGCAATTGGTGCAAAATATCATCAATATCGAATGGATTGTTGTTGATACCGAATTAGAAGCACTCATCCTGGAGATGAACCTGATCAAGAAACACCGCCCAATTTACAACATCCGACTGAAAGATGATAAACGCTACCCCTACATTAAAGTCAATTGGGTGGATGCTTTCCCAAAAATTACGGTCACTCGACGAATGGTCAATGATGGTTCCAGGTATTTTGGTCCGTATACTTCTGTCTGGGCTGTTCACCAAACGTTGGATGTATTGCGTAAGATCTTTCCATACCTGACCTGTGACAGAGAGATTACCGGTCAGGATAAACGCGCTTGTTTATATTACGACATCAAACTATGCAGTGGACCATGTATTGGGATGATCGATAAACAAGATTATCGAAACATGATCAATGACCTGTGTGAATTCCTGGATGGCAGAACAGAGGAAATTGTGGATCGTTTGGAAGTGGAAATGAGTGCTGCAGCTGAAAGTATGGCATTTGAGAAAGCTGCTACCATTCGTGATCAAATACGAGCCATCAATCAGATTGTTGAAAAACAAAAAGTAGTTTCAACTGAGGAAAAAGACTCAGATATTATCGCCTTGGCCAGAGAAGACCGGGATGCCTGTGTGCAAATATTCTTTATTCGCAACGGCAAGTTGATTGGTCGCGAGTATTTTATTCTGGAAGGCACTGAAGAAGCCCAGGACCAGGAAGTAATAAAAGAATTTCTGAAGCAATTTTATTCCGAAGCAGCAAATATCCCCTCCACTGTTTTACTCCCAGATGATATAGAGGAAATGAATATCATTCGTCAATGGCTTAACACCAAACGTGGTGGTGAAAAAATTGACATTATTGTTCCAC
>JAHYJK010000180.1 GCA_019429225.1 Anaerolineaceae bacterium | reverse complement strand
GGCTTCCCAAATCATTGAAAGTGTCTTTCTCATAGCCATCCCATTCATTCGAGGGATCAAATACATCACCTCCATCTGGGTCACCAGCACAGACCGTGTTTTTGCGACGTAGAGTATTATCTGCTGTACTGGTTAATCCGCTACCCCATTCTGATCCTGGGTCGTAACCAATTTGCCCAATAACGTCAATAAAGGTCGTTCCTTTTCTGAGTACGACAGCATCATCACCGTTGTACCAACCTGAACTATTAGTTAGGTCTGCTTGTGCAAGAATTGTTGCATTGGCGGAAGCTTGTGCGACCACAAATACATCACCATCTGCTACAGAACCAGTCAGGTTTATTGTCAATCCAGCAGTCACACTCCCATTAAAGAACATCTGAATGTTATATCCACCGGCTGCTAAATCGATGGCTGCACCTGTTCCGTTGTAAATTTCAAGTGCTTTATTATTGCTTGATCCCTCAATGTATTCTGAAAAGAAGAGCTCTGCTGATGCAGCCTGAACAATCTGTTGGGGCATAACTCCACCTAAAATGGCAGTACATGCTAAAACACTTGCCATCAGCAAGTTTACAAAACCTATTTTCGTTTTCATTATTTCAATCCTCCGTTGAAAACAATTAATTTTGGTTAATCAACTATAAGCCTTCAGTCATTGAAAGCACAACAAGGTATTACTTTGGGCTGGGATGAAAGTGGAATTGTTTGATTCTGAACATATAATTAAATGTTCTCCAAAAAAATTGTAGCATAAACTGTTGTGTAAAGAAATAAAAATATAAAGTGACTTCGATCCTAATGATCGTTTGATCATTTTTGATCTACGGTATAATCCAACTAGCAGAAATATCCTACCTCAAATGCTCGTTCAGCTCGTACCCAGGAATTGAATGGTCTATAACCAGCACGCCAAATTGAAATTTTTCATCAGCTTAGCCGGCACAATCCTCTCCATTGTTCTGCTGGTTTATCTATTTTATTCAGTGGGAATTGATGAGTTTCTGGCAAGCCTGAAGAATTTATCCATTGTCAGAATTGTTCTGGTTATCGTTCTGATTTTTATTTCCCGGTTGGCTACTTTTGGCCGCTGGCATGCCCTGCTGCAAATTGAAACAATCAAAGTCAACTGGAAGGACAGTCTGTGATTAACTTTTGCAGGGCTATTTGCTGCCAACTTCTTGCCCACCACGATTGGCGGAGATGTGGTCCGTCTGGCTGGGGCGATGCGCCTGGGAATCGGTGGATCACTGGCAGCCGCGTCTTTAATGGTGGATCGTCTGATTGGCATGGCTGGCATGGCGATGGCTGCGCCATTAGGCCTGGTCCCGGTTCTGACAAATCTGGGCGAATTAACTGGTAATTCATTTCATTCGACGATTTTTTCGGGTGGATTTTTTTCAATAATAAAATTGTAATGAAAATCAAGGCATTGATTCAAAAAATTATTTCCTCGTTTTCATTCTGGATCCATCACCCTCACTATTTATTGCTGGCTTTGTTCTTCACTTTAATCCATATGTTGTGTTTATTCATGATTATCAAAGTTTTAGTCGTTGGCTTGAATGAAGCGATGCCTTTTTGGAAAATTGCAGGTTTGTGGAGTTTGACATATTTCATCACACTGATTCCTGTTTCGATTAATGGTCTGGGATTGCAGGAACTATCTTTTATCAATCTGTTTACTGTATTCGGAGGTATCTCCGGTCCAACAGGTTTGAGTATTGCGCTGATTATCAGAGTATTAATGATGATAGGCAGCATTCCGGGAGCATTTTTTGTATCCAGCATTCTGAGTGGTGATACATATACAAAAATCTCACAGGAAAATCACTGACTTTGGAGTGATAATATTGGTAACCGATCGGGTTTTTTGGCGTTGGTATTTATTCTGTGTGGTAATTAGTTCCAGTTAAATCATTTCCGCTCGATTGGCTTTGTTGACAATGCTCCCTTTCAACGTGTACAATCCATGAGGTATGGACCCACGTAGCTTATTAAATGAACAACAATTGGATGCTGTCACCGTTGATGGCGGGGCAACATTGGTGCTGGCAGGGCCAGGTTCGGGCAAGACTCGTGTCCTGACTCATCGCATTGCTTATCTGATCGATCAGATGGGCATACCACCTTATCGCATTCTTGCGGTGACTTTTACCAATAAAGCCGCGAATGAAATGAAGAAACGCCTGGAAAGCATGGTGCCGGAGCGTGCTCAGAGTGTCTGGCTGGGCACATTTCATTCAATCTGTGTCAAGATTCTGCGGCGGGAAGCGCGATATCTACCGGTTGATTCGAACTTCACCATTTATGATGTCGATGATCAGGCAGCCTTGATCAAGAATATTCTTAAAGATCTGAACCTGAATGACAAGCTTTATCGACCTGGTGCGATTCGGGAGACGATTTCACGGGCTAAGAATGAAATGATCATGCCCAAGCAATATAACATTCGTACGTCGCGGGATGCCAAAATCCAGGAGATTTATGAACGTTACCAGGCCAGCTTACGTGCCTGTAACGCCTTGGATTTTGATGATCTGTTACTCTCGGCACTCTCTTTGTTGTACGAAAATGATGATGTGCGCGAGAAGTATGCTTCCCGCTTTGAGCATGTACTGGTGGATGAGTTCCAGGATACCAATCAGATTCAATATGAGTTGGTAAGGCTATTATCGAGTGTGCATAAAAACTTATTTGTGGTCGGGGATGAAGACCAATCCATCTACCGCTGGCGCGGGGCGGACTACCGCAACGTGCTGCGTTTTGAAGAGGATTATGGCAATTTCAGCAAAGTGTTGCTGGAACAGAATTACCGCTCCACACAGAAGGTTCTCGATCTGGCTCGTTCCATTATTGATCAGAATCGAAATCGCACACCCAAAGCGCTCTTTACCGAAAGAGGGAGTGGCTCTCTGATCCGCTTTTACAACGCAGAGGACGACCGGGATGAAGCCGATTATGTCGTGCGCACGATTCGATCAGAAATTAAGAAAGGCATCAGCCCGGCATCCTACGCGATCATGTACCGCATGAATTCGCAATCACGTATGCTGGAAGAGGCCTTTATGAAAGCCGGGATACCGTATCGTCTGGTGGGGGCACAGCGCTTCTATGGCAGGCGTGAGGTCAAAGATGTGATTGCCTTTCTGAAACTGGTGCATAATCCGAAAGATGAAGTCAGTATCCGCAGGGTGATCAATGTGCCACCGCGGAAAATCGGTGATAAATCGGTGGATAAGCTGGCAGAAGTTGCCCGGTTAACTGAAAGCAGTCTGGGGGATGTTCTGCAGGAATTGGGTGTGCTGGGATCAGAGTCTGAAATCTGGGGAGCATTGGAACGCAGTGCTGCCTCGATCTACCAGTTTGCCCGATTGATGGTTGGCTGGTTGGAGATCAAGGATAAAGTTTCGCTACCAGATTTATTCGATCGCATTCTACTGGATGTGGAATATCAGGAATACTTGCAGGATGGCTCAGAAGAAGAAGTGATTGACCGCTGGGGCAATGTGCAGGAATTACGCCGCCAGGCGTTTGAGTTCGAAGAGCAGGGGTTAGCGTCTCTGTTGGAGAATCTGGCTTTGGTTTCCGACCAGGATACGATTGCGGAGAAACTGGACAGCCCAACATTGCTGACGCTGCATGCAGCCAAAGGTCTGGAGTTTGATCGGGTCTTTATCATTGGGCTGGATGATGGTGTTTTACCGCATAATCGTTCCTTTGAAGATAAAGAAGAAATGGCGGAAGAACGACGTTTGTTCTATGTGGGCATCACCCGCGCACGTGATCAGCTTTATCTGGTGCGGGCTGAACGGCGCAGCATGTTCGGTTCCTATGAAATGCAATTTCCATCACGCTTCTTCAAGGATGTTCCCGATGAATTGGTACAGATGGATTCCCCACAACGATCGTCCACCCAACGCGGGTATGACCGCTGGGAAAGAGGATCCTACCGCAATGGTTCAGGCAGAAGTCGCCGGAATCATGAAGATTCGTTCTTTGAAAGTTGGGATGAAAAAGCGACTTCCACCCACACCTGGAAAAGCGCCAACTCAAGCAGGGAAAATCGATTTGGGGATGCGGGACATGCAGCCATTCTCCCGCAAAGATCCGACGCGCCCCAACGGGAAAAGAAAACCGAACCTACTTATAAAGCCGGAATGAAAGTCAAACATCCATCTTTTGGGGAAGGCATAATATTAATTGTACGGCTGGAAGGAGATGGGGAAGAAACACTGGATATTTTCTTCTCAGAACTGAAACAGCAGAAGAAATTGGTTGCTTCCTTTGTAAAACTGGAAATTGTCTCATCTCAATAAATCGAGGTAAGCGGGTGTTTTTGGCGTGCGGATGCACGCCAAAAACACCCTGACAGCTCATTATAGAAATGACACTGGAAATCTTGAATTAAGAAATGAGGTTTTATGCAGGCTGACCCTACCCCGGATATCAATAAACCCAAAAGTAAAGTCGGATTAATCGCGCGTTCGACATTGATTATCAGTGTTGGATGGGGCGCGTCGATTGTGGTCGGCTTGCTGCGTCAACGCATCATCGCCGGGCAATTTGGCACCAGTGCAGTCCTGGACGCTTTCACAGCCGGGAATGTTGTCCCGGAGTTGATTTATACCATGCTCTCGGGGGGAGCACTGGGTTTTGCCTTTATCCCGGTTTATAAAGAAAGACTGGAGAAGGTCGGCAACGCCAGTGATTTATTCAGCAAAGTGATCAACTGGATTTTTCTGATCACGCTGTTTCTGTCATTGCTGGCTTTCTTGTTTGCGCCATTTTTGGTGACATCCAATTGGGGTGTCGGCGCACTCTATCCGGTCGATGTACAACAGTTAACCATTGATCTGATGCGGGTATTATTACTATCCACCATCATATTTTCCATTTCCAGTATTCTGACATCCACATTGTATGCGCATGAACATTTCATCACGCCAGCATTATTACCCTCTCTATATAGCGCCGGGATCATTTTTGGCGCGCTGGTATTTGCACCAGCCTGGGGAATTTTTGGCATCGCCTGGGGGGCTGTATTAGGTTCACTTTTGCATTTATTGATTCAAATACCAGCTTTAATCCATTACAAAGTCAAGTGGCGACCATTGTTTTCTTTTGATCCTTTCGTGCGCAAGGTTGCCATTTTGATGTTGCCACGCATCATTGATTTACTGATGGCACGCGCCAGTATTAACTGGTTGAATGCTACCCTCAGTTCCCGCTTGGGTGAGGGCAGGCTGGCAGCTCTGGATTTTGCCTATCGGTTGATGAACATGCCCTGGACGCTGATCGGTACAGCCATCGGGATTGCAGTATTTCCTACCATGGCTGCTCTGGCTGCTCAAAAAGATGTGGATGCGCAACGTAAGGCCTTCAGTGGATCATTGCGAGCCATTCTGACGTTGGCGATCCCAGCCGCCGCCGCCCTGATTCTATTTGGAGAACCGATCATTCGCGTTCTCTTCGAAGGGGGAGAATTCACAGCTGATAGCACCCAGTTGGTCTATTATGCTTTGCGATTTTATACATTGGCGCTGATCAGCCAATCCATGCTGGAAGTGGTGGTTAGGGCTTTTTCTGCCCAGCAGGACACTTACACCCCCTTATACATTTCGATTTTTACCACCATGATCAATATTGGTCTGGCAATCTGGTTAACCCGCCCAATTGAGCAGGGTGGCATCTCGCATGGGGGTCCAGCTTTCGCCAATGGTCTGGCGGTGTTGATAGAAGCGTCGATCGGTATGTTGATTCTATCCATCCGCTGGAAAGGTGTGGATTTGCGGCGCATCCTGTTAGATCTTGGTAAAGCCCTGTTGGCTACCGCTGTGATGGCTGTGGCGGTAATCCTGTTGGGGAAGGTATTACCAGAATCGGATTTGATCCAGCTGGTGGTGGGGGGTGGCATCGGGTTGCTGATCTATTTTGTGGTGGTGTATTTCCTGGGCATCAAAGATGTGGTCAATATCCCGCTGGCGATGATTCGGCGAAAAACGAAGGCTTGAGTCTAACGTAGGTCTGGAGTTGTAAGCATGGTGAGGTTTTTGGATGCAAATTATCCATGGATTCAAATCCATGGATAGTAGTTTTCAAACCGGTTGAAACCGGTTCAGAAATTCTTTTTAAAGAATTTGAGGTTCATTATCCTATGAATACCTATCCCGTGGATTGATTCATAGGATATCTTCACAGGATACCGCTGGAATTAGAATCACAGGATGGGGTTGAAACGACCCAGGCTTTTGAGATCATCCTCCAACTCAATCCTGCAATCAAGCTTCAAACCGGTTGGAGGTGCGTCACCTTCTACAACCTTGTTCATATCCTTGAAAACAAGACAAATAAGACTAAAATAGTATTATATTGTGATTATTGTCACAATAGTCAAGGTTTGGAGGTGAAGCATGAGTACAAGGAATAATCAATTACCCAGGGTTGTCATCGTGGGGGCAGGGTTTGGAGGATTGCGAGCGGCACGAGCGCTTGCGGATGCGTCCGTGCAAGTGACACTTGTTGATCGTAACAATTATCACCTCTTTCAGCCGTTACTGTATCAGGTGGCGACTGCGGGGCTATCCGCGAATGAAATTGCTTACCCCATACGCGGAATTTTGCGCAAGCAGAAAAATCTGACATTTATCATGGGCGAGGTGAAATCTCTGAATCTGAAGGAACGTGAGATCATAACCGAGCAAGCAGCCATTCCTTTTGATTATTTGATACTGGCAGTGGGGAGTGAGACAAATTTCTTCAATAATCCCGATCTGCAACAGCACAGTTACGGATTAAAAGATTTACAAGAAGCGCAATCCATTCGCAACCATATCCTGAATCAGTTCGAAAAGGCAACGCTGGAAACAGATGAGCGCTTGAAAAAAGCGATGTTGACCTTCGTGATCGCTGGAGGTGGCCCAACCGGTGTGGAGATGGCGGGCGCTATTGCGGAATTGGTGCGGGTGATGCATAAAGATTACCCGGGTCTGGATCCTCAGCACATTCAGGTGGTGTTATTGGAAGCCATGGATCGGTTATTGGCGCATCTGACACCCGGTTCCTCTAATGCCACAACCAAAGCCCTGGCAAGTAAAGGTGTTCAGGTGCGTTTGAACACACTGGTCAAAAGCTATGATGGCCGGGTGATTCAGCTCAGCGAAAACCAGCAACTGCCCAGTAACACGTTGATCTGGGCTGCTGGCGTGCAGGCAGCCAGTCTTGTGCGGGAACTATCCCAGGAGAAATTGCCACAAAACCGTATCAAAATCCTGCCAACATTACAAATTCCTCAGGATGAACGGGTTTTTCTAATTGGCGACGCTGCTTATCTGACCGATCAAAATGGACAGGCATTACCCATGGTGGCACCAGTCGCCATGCAACAGGCGGATCTGGCTGTTAAGAACATCTTAGGTATGATTCAATCTAAACCTTTGCAGTCATTCCATTATAAGGATATGGGATCCATGGCAACCATTGGACGCAATCAGGCAGTGGCTGAGTTGTTCGGTTTACGCCTGCGAGGTTGGTTAGCCTGGTTGGTATGGTTGTTTGTCCATTTGATGCAACTGGTTGGCTTCCGTAATCGATTGGTGGTCCTGATCAACTGGGCCTGGCAGTATTGGTTTTATGACCGCGCAGTTC
>JAHYJK010000179.1 GCA_019429225.1 Anaerolineaceae bacterium | reverse complement strand
ATTCCAAGACATACGATCCGTTGGATGTATACTTCTGGATCCGATCTCTGAAAGCCACAAACACAAAACCTTGATTATCAATAGCAACACTCTGGGGCAGGATTAACTTGTTAAATTCCAAATCATAACAATCCCAGTATAGGATTAAAGTGCCAGTAGGATCAAATTTCTGGATCCGATGATTATCTGTATCCGCCACATAGATAAAACCATTATTATCAACACCAATACCCAAAGGATAAATAAATTCACCAGGATTGCTTCCATTCGTGCCCCATTTTGTAACAAAAGTACCGTCAAGTAGGAACTTTTGTATGCGATGATTTTGGGTATCCACAACATAAAGATATCCGTTAGGATCAAAAACAATATCATTAAGGCCGTTAAATTGACCATTTTCTTTTCCCTGCGATCCCCAGTGGGTGACAAAGGCACCATCTGATGTAAACTTTTGGACGCGATTATTAATTTTATCTGCGACATAAACAAAACCATCATTATCTTTGGTTATTCCCTGATGCGAATTGAACTGGCCATCTGCGTGTAAACGACTGCCATATTGTGTTAGGAAAGTTCCACCAGAAGTGAATTTCTGTACCCGTTGGTTTAATTCGTCTGCTACATACACATTATTTAACGCATCAATACCAATGCCTCTGGGGCTTGAAAATTGTCCATCTCCAGTACCATAACTACCCCACTGAACCAGGACAGACCCTGATGAATTCATTTTGTAAACAATGTTCTCAGACTCAAAATAAAGATTATTATAAGCGTCAACAGCCATCCCAGAAGGTGAAAAATAGGAATTCCATTGTGCCACATAAATTCCGTCATTCGTAAATTTTTGGATTCGATTATTAAATGTATCAGCAACATACACATATCCAAGATTATCTACCGCTAGACCATTAGGTTTTTGAAATTGCCCATCACCAGTACCGTAATTTCCCCACTGGCTCAGATATGTCCCAAATTTGTTAAATTTTTGAATCCTGTCATTAGCAATATCTGCAACAAAAACTTTGTCGTTATTATCAATGTCTATCCCACAAGGGCCGATAAATTGACCACCTACATTCCCATAACTACCCCATTCAAGAATAAATGATCCCTCAGCAGAAAACTTTTGAATACGATGATTGCCAATATCTGAGACATAGATATTTCCTACACTATCGCGAGCAATTCCACAAGGGCCATCAAATTGACCAGGATTACTGCCAAATTCACCAAAAATCTTAAATGTTCTCTCTCCCGGAGTGATCATCGTGATGTTATGTGACAAATTATTAACAACATAAATCACGCCATCAATACCAATCTCAACATCAAATGGACCAAATAATTGACCCTCCTCACCACCCCAACTGCGGTGGAAGACGTACTCCTCAGCGCGCGTGTCTGCGGAAACTATTGCATCAATGGACCGAACATTTAAATTCAAAGAGAGCAACAGGACTGTCAAAACTAGCACAATTAGGATATTGGATTTCTGCATTCGGTCTCCAGGCTTTCACATGAACTTTTAAATAAGCCAATATCTTACGGTAAATCCGGTCGGGGCAACACTTGTATATCAGCATCCCGCCCTCTGCTTGGCACAGGATCACAATAAGAATAGCTCACCATAGGGAGATACGAGATATAGGGGTTGTCTATCGTTGGCAAGGGACCCGCATCAATCACCCGCACATCGTCTACATAAGTCCAGATGCCCCACGAGATCGGCCACAGGTTGCGGTTTGAGAACACCAGCCGGATATGTTGACCTTTGTAAGCTGAAAGGTCAAAACTAGCTGAGCGCCAGCCTAAATCGGTACCCGCTGCTGGTGCGACACCTGGGGTACAGGGTTGATAGCCATCGCGCAATACCGTTTGAAAATGGTTCAATCCGACCCCATCCTGGATGGCGACAAAGAAGTCGGAATAGTCCATGATGTCATTGACAAACATGTTGTATTTAAAGGACAGCATGGGCCGATCCCACTCCGGGCGGACGTAGAAGGTGGTATGTGCCCAAGCGTCCCCCTGTCCCTGGGCAGTTTGGGAAACTGGCAAGGCCAACTGCAAGCTGTAACTGCCGTGTGCGGCGTGGGTGGCGCGCGAGACAGGTAGTTCGCCGCCGAAGGTCCATTCAGTTAGTACTGGTGATGATTCAAAGGAGCCATTCAAAGCAAGACCAGAGTAGAGGTCGGGGGAAGGTAAACCTGGAGAGAAAACTTGTACCTTATTATTTCCAGTGTCAGCTACATAAACAAAGCCATTTGAATCAACAGCAATACCCTCTACTTCATCAAATTGTCCGGTAGTTAATCCTTGACTTCCCCATTGTTGAATAAATTCGCCATTATTTGTAAACATTTGGATACGATAATTCCATTTATCAGTGATGAAGACATTATCATTAAAATCCAGACATATATCCCACGGAGAATGGAAATTCCCGACACTACTCCCAGTATCTCCCCACTGGTCAATAAAAGTTCCATCAGAGGAGAATTTTTGGATACGATTGTTGCTTGTATCTGTAACATAAACATAATTTCTACTATCTACAGCTATTCCCTGAGGAGAAAATAATTTTCCACTGCCACTACCTAAACCTCCCCATTGGTCTAGATATGATCCATTAGAATTGAACTTTTGGATACGATGATTCCTTGAATCAACGACATAAACAATTCCCATTCCATTTATGGCAATACCTTGAGGTGAATCAAATTGTCCAGCATTGCTACCCTCATATCCCCATTCAGTAAGAAATAATCCATTTGGGTTAAACTTTTGGATACGGTTATTTCCTCTATCAACAACAAATACATCCTGATTATGATTAACAGCAATGCTTATCGGTGCTTTAAATTGACCGATGTTACTTCCATAACTTCCCCATTGGTTTATAAATGAACCATTTTTTGTGAATTTTTGAATTCTACTGTTCCAGGCATCAACAACAAGAATATCGCCAGCTCGATCAAAAACTACACTAACAGGACCGTTGAATTCACCAATATCGCTCACATCATTACCCCATCTTGTTAGAAATGAGCCATTCATCGTAAATTTTTGAATACGGTGGTTAAAATCTGCAATATAGACATTCCCATCAACATCAATTGCAATTCCTCGAGGTAAACTAAAATAACCAGAAGCACTTCCGTAACTACCCCATTGAGTGATATATACTCCATCTGATGAGAACTTTTGAATTCTATGATTAGAAGTATCTGAAACATAGACTACGTCTCTTCTATCTACTGTAATGCCCGAAGGACTCCTAAATTGCCCACTTGCAACGCCATAACTGCCCCACTGAGCAATAAATAATCCTTTTGAGGTAAATTTTTGGATGCGATCGTTTACAGTATCTGAAATATAAACATTATCATTGCCATCAATAGCAATACTAGATGGATGGTTAAACTGTCCCGTTGCACCACCTTTTTCTCCCCACTGAATAATAAAAGCTCCATTAGATGTGAACTTTTGAATGCGGGCGTTGAATGTGTCTGCTACATACACCTGACCACCACTATCAATAGCTACTCCATAAGGCCACCAAAACTGCCCTGGGTTGCTACCATAGCTACCCCATTGGTTAAGAAATTCCCCATCAGAGTTAAATTTTTGTATACGATTATTTCCTGTATCAGCAACATAAATGTTACCATTTTCATCAAGAGAAATACCTCTTGGTTCAACAAAATTTCCGGGTCTACTTCCATAGTTACCAAAACGAGTGAATGTGCGATTCCCTGGTTGTATGATAACCACAAAATTACCGCTTAGGGCATAGATTCTGCCATCTGATCCCACGGCTACATCCTTGGGATCGATCAAATGGTCCCCCTCCCCACCCCAGCTGCGGCGGAAGATGTATTCCTCCGAACGGGATTCTGCAGAAACGACCCCTTCACTGAGTTGGAGATTTATGGTCAAAGAGAGGGTCATGACGATTAGAATAAGCACACTCAGGATTTTTGGTTTCTGCATTGGGTCTCCAATTTTGTCACATGTACTTTTCAATAGTTCAATATTTTATGGCACATCAGGCCGGGTCAACAATTCACTATCAGCATCCCGCCCTCTGCTTGGCACAGGATCACAATAAGAATAACTCACCATAGGCAGGTATGAGATATAGGGATAGTCTATCGTTGGCAATGGTCCTGCGTCAATCACCCGAACATCATCTACATAAGTCCAAATGCCCCAAGAAATTGGCCACAGATTGCGGTTCGAGAACACCAGCCGAATATGCTGACCTTTGTAGGCTGAAAGGTCAAAGCTAGCTGTGCGCCAGCCTAGATCGGTGCCTGCATCAGGGGCGACACCCGGGATACAGGGCTGGTAGCCATCGCGCAAGACCGTTTGCAGGTGGTTCAATCCTACGCCATCCTGGATGGCGACGAAGAAGTCAGAATAGTCCATGATATCGTTGACAAACATGTTGTATTTAAAGGAGAGCATGGGTCGGTCCCACTCCGGGCGGACGTAGAAGGTGGTGTGTGCCCAAGCGTCCCCCTGACCCTGCTCGGTTTGGGAGACAATATCTCCAAGTTGTAAGGCAAAATCACCCTGTGCGGCATGATTGGTGCGTGCAACCCGCAGGCTGCCGCCATGAGTCCACTCAGTGAGAGCTGGGTAGGCTTCAAAAGAACCATTCGCAACTAACCCATAATAAGGATCAGGGTTTGGTAGACCTTGAGAAAATGTTTTAATCCTAGCTGTTTCTACAACAACGATATTTCCTTGTTGATCAATATCAAGATCAGTAGGATAAACAAGCTGTTCTGGTTGTTTTCCAGAATCTCCCCATTCACCCAAAAATAAACCTGACGACGAATATTTTTGTATTCGGTAATTGTGTGTATCTGCAATAAAAACATTATCATTGCTATCTATAGTTACACCACGAGGATATTTTACCTGGCCGGAAGCACCACCATATTCTCCCCATTGCAACAAATAGGTTCCATTTGATGTAAACTTTTGGATGTTAGCATTCCATGTATCTGTTATATACACATTTTTGTTACTATCCACCACAATTCCTATTGGATCAGCAAATTGACCTGCTCCACTGCCATAATCACCCCATTGCGTTAAGAAAACACCATTTGAAGAAAACTTTTGAACCCGATAATTATTTTTATCAACAACATAAACTGATCCATTGTTATCTATAGCAACTCCAAAGGGGCCATCAAATTGACCAGCTCCAGTGCCTTTACTGCCCCATTGTGTAATGTAAGATCCATTTGACGTAAATTTCTGAATGCGATTGTTACCCGAATCAGCAACATAAATATAATCTTGCTGATCTATAGCTATATATGATGTAGATTTGAAAAGACCTGAATCACTCCCATATCCACCCCATTTTTTAATGAACACGCCATCTGGATTAAATTTTAGAATGTAATTTTCACTACCAAGATAAATATTACTCCGAGAATCAATAGCGACACTATTTGGATCACCAACCTCACTTACCGCATTATAAGGTATTCCCCAAGTTGTCAAATACCTGCCATCTTTTGAAAATTTTTGCACCCGATGGTTACCAGTTTCAACAACATATAATGCACCTGTGCTATCAATCGCGATACCGTTCGGAAAGAACAATTCTCCAGGGTCACTACCATAACTCCCCCATGAGGAAATATACTGTCCATTATTAGTAAATTTATGAACTTTGCTATTGATATCCGTAACAAGAATGTTATCATCTTGATCAATTACAATACCTGTTGGAATTATGTTTTCTTCAGGTTCTCCTAAGCTGTTCCATGAAGTAATGAATGTACCAACACTATCAAATTTCTGAATTCGGTTGTTTCCTGAATCAACCACATAAATAAAATTTCGAGAATCAATCGCGATTTCATTTGGACTTTCAAAAAATCCAGGTGCAATACCACTCCCTCCCCATTCAATAATAAAATGACCAAACTTGGTGAACTTTTGCACTCGATTGTTGCCAGTATCAACGACATATATGTTACCTTTATTGTCTAAGGCAATACCGCTTGGTCTAATGAATTGACCTTGGTCTGAACCATAGCTTCCAAAAAAATGTAAAAACTCCCCTTTTGAATCAAATATCTGAATTCGATGATTGTATGTATCTGCTACATAGATTTGATTATTTCCATCAATAGCAATGCCTCCATAGGGTTTATCAAACTGTCCTGGTAAACTTCCAAGACCTCCCCAAGTTGTGAAAGTTCGATTGTTTTGGTTAATAACAGTAATGCGATGAAACGCCGTGTTTACGACATATACCTTACCATCAGGGCCTATAGCTACACCTTGTGGAAAATAGAACTTGTTGCCTTCTCCACCCCAGGAGCGGCGGAAGACGTACTCCTCAGCGCGCGGCTGTGCGGAAACCATCACATCACTGGGCTGAATATTGATGGTCAAAGACAGCAGCAGGACGGTAAATACTAGCACATTCAGGATTTTCGGTTTCCGCATTGAGTCTCCAGTCTTTCACATATGGTTTTTGTAAATCGATTTCTTAGGGGATTGCAGGCCGGGTCAACAATTCACTATCAGCATCCCGATCCCTGTTTAGCACAGGATCACAATAAGAATAACTCACCAAAGGAAGGTATGAGATATAGGGATTGTCTATCGTTGGCAATGGGCCTGCATCAATCACCCGAACATCATCGACATAAGTCCAGATGCCCCACGAGATCGGCCACAGGTTGCGGTTGGAGAACACCAGCCGGATGTGTTGCCCCTTATAGGCTGAAAGATCAAACCTGGCTGTGCGCCAGCCCAGATTGGTGCCTGCTGCCGGGGCAACACCTGGGGTACAGGGTTGATAGCCATCGCGCAGCACAGTTTGCAGATGGTTCAACCCAACCCCATCCTGGATGGCGACGAAGAAGTCGGAGTAATCCATAATATCGTTGACGAACATATTGTATTTAAAGGAAAGCATGGGCCGGTCCCACTCCGGGCGCACATAGAAGGTGGTATGTGCCCAGGCATCACCCAGCCCTTGTTCGGTTTGGGAAACAGTCTTCCCGAGCTGGAGGCTGTAACTGCCGTGGGCCGCGTTGGTTGAACGCGAGACAGGCAGTGGCCCTCCGTAAGTCCACTCGGTCAGGGCTGGTGAAGATTCAAAGGAGCCATTAAGCGCTAGACCAGAGCGCGGATCGAGACCAGGTAACCCTTTGGTAAAAACTTGAATGCGGTTATTGTATGTGTCAGATAAATACACATTTCCACTTCCATCAACAGCAAGACTTTCAGGAAAAAGAAACTGTCCCTCATTTTTCCCTCTGTTGCCCCATGCCCCTAAAAAGCCACCGGCAGCTGAAAATCTTTGCACTCGATTATTCCAACTATCTGCAACAAACACATTCCCGCTCCCATCCACAGCAATATCAAAAGGTCCGCTAAACTGCCCCTCTGTACTTCCCTCATCCCCCCAAACCGCTAGAAATCCACCACTTGAGGTAAACTTCTGTACTCTATGGTTAAATGTGTCAGCCACATAAACAAAACCATTGCTGTCTACTACAATACCTTCTGGCCATTGAAACTGCCCTACGCTATCTCCCTCACTTCCCCATGACCCTAAGAAACTGCCAGAAAGTGTAAATTTTTGCACTCGGTTATTCCATCTATCCGCTACATATATATTCCTGTTACCATCCACAGCAATACCAACAGGCCCATTAAACTGCCCCTCTCCGTAACC
>JAHYJK010000178.1 GCA_019429225.1 Anaerolineaceae bacterium | reverse complement strand
TTTAACGCGAACGCCGTCAGCAATTTCTGAAACACAATATGATCCATCCGGGTAATTCTCAATGACATCCTGTTCTGCCATTGCTAAAAGCACTTCCCGTGTAATAATTTCAACTAACGATTCGACTAACTTTTTATCCGGAACCATGTCACCTTCTTTTTAAATACTGGTTTTCAACCAGATCAATTTTATCAACACGTTTGGCATGGCGACCACCACCGAAATCTGTTACCAGCCAGACCTGAACAATTTGCTTCGCCAAGTTGATGCCAATCAGACCGGCTCCCAGGGTTAAAACGTTGGCGTTATTGTGCTCGCGGCTGTTTACAGCGGATGAATAATCATAGCAAAGAGCAGCCCGCACGCCAGGGACTTTGTTGGCAACCATACATGAACCAATCCCTGCGCCATCGATCACAATCCCGCGACATACCAAACCATCACTGACTTGTTGGGCAACAGCCAGGGCAAAGTCTGGATAATCACAGGCTTCCTTAGAAAAGGTGCCACAATCAATGACCTCATGCCCGGCGGCTGTAAGTTCTTTTTTGAGGGCCTCTTTCATATCAAAACCACCATGATCCGATCCAATGGCGATAGCCTTCTTTCCTGATCCGGTACAGGGGGTTTTATTCATTTCTGATTCTGGTGATCCCATTGTTCGAGAAACGACATTTTTTACAATTTCGTGCAATTCAGAATCGGATAAATGATTCAATGAAATCTCCCTCTTGATTTATATCAGAAAAAGATTGATAATAATAACTGGTAATGACCACATGACAACTTGATTATAGTATCATTGAGGACGAAATGTCAAGATTTATTAATCATAATAACGCCATACCTAAATATTTTCAACTGGCTAGCATACTCAAAAGTCAGATTGACGAAGGAGAATGGAAACCGCGTCAACCCATTCCCTCTGAACGGCAATTAGAACTGCAATATAAGGTCAGTCGGCCGACTGTTCGTCAGGCGATTGAATACCTGGAAAAGCAAGGTTATTTGTATCGGGAACAAGGTCGTGGTACTTTTGTTTCTCCACAGAAATTGCAGAAAAAAATGCTGGAATTAACCAGTTTTTCGGAAGATTTATTGCGTAAGGGGATCCAGCCAAATCAGATCATCCGCTCAATTTGTGATGTGGTACCATCTGAAAAAATCCTCAACCGTCTTGAATTACCTCTGGAAAGTAAAGTATTACGGATAGAGCGAGTTCGATTGGGTAATGACGTTCCGATCGGGCTGCAGACTTCCTATGTGGTATTAGACGATGACCAACACATCGATGAAGATGACCTTAAACATTTTGGATCTCTTTATCGAGTTCTGGAAGAAAAATTGAATATTATTCCGACGGAAGCTGATGAAACCCTGGAAGTCACCCTGGCTACTCCAGAAGAAGCTGAATTATTACAGGTCAAAGTGGGGGCATCGTTGTTGTTGAACGAGCGACTTACGTATGATCAAAATCGCAAACCAATTGAGTTTGTAAAAATCCTTTATCGTGGTGATCGATATCAGTATGTCATCCGATTAACCAGGTGACATGAATCAATAACTTATTAATGCACCATCTGACATTGTTTTTCGTATTGTTACTGGCTACGAAGATTGGAATCTTGGAATTACCGTCAACGAATGAGGAAACGAATACTCAAAGGGCATGATATAAACGAATAAAACTTCCATATTAATTTAATTGTTTCCATCCTTGCCTTTGAAAAATGTTTCATGCTTTGCAAACAGGTGGGGTTTGTTTTCCATAATTAGTCTCGTTATAATAAAAAAATGAATGGAGATTTCTATCCCTCCTATCTAAGAACTCTTTCTACAGCTGAATTTTCAGAAAGAGTAAATCAGGCTTTGGGCAAATTAGAGGAGTGCTGCATTTGTCCACTAGAATGTGGGGTTAATCGACTTGAGAATAAGAAAGGTGTTTGTCTCACCGGTCGGCATGCTCAGATTAGTAGTTTTGGGCCTCACCATGGAGAAGAAAAGCCATTAAGCGGTTGGCGAGGATCTGGAACAATATTCTTCAGCCGCTGTAATTTACATTGTGTTTTTTGTCAGAACGCTGAAATCAGTCAGGAAGGATTTGGTAAAGAGGTCGCTGCAGAAGAATTGGCGGAAATCATGGTAGATCTACAAAGAATGGGTTGCCATAACATTAATTTGGTTTCACCCAGTCATATTGTCCCGCAGATTTTGGAATCCATTTTTCTGGCATCACAAAGAGGGCTGATTTTACCCATTGTTTATAATTGTGGTGGTTATGACTCAGTCGAAACACTTAAATTATTAGATGGGGTAATTGATATTTATATGCCGGATATGAAATATGCCGATGAGATGATTGCAAAAAAATATTCCCGAGTACCCAATTACTCGAAGATCAATCAAAATGCTATTCTGGAAATGTACCGTCAAGTTGGCGATCTTGTTATGGATGAAAATGGTATCGCTGTGAAAGGATTATTGGTGCGTCATTTAATTATGCCGAATGGTATGGCTGGAACTGAGAAGGTCATTCATTTTTTAGCAGAAAAGGTTTCCAGGAACGTCTATTTGAATTTGATGGATCAATACTGGCCGGCTTATCAGGCAAATAGATTTCCTGAAATCAATAGAAGAATAAACCGGTCTGAATTTCAGAGAGCGATTGAAATTGCCAGACAAGTGGGAATTCAACGTTTTTCATCTATTTCATAAATATATACTGTTTGGACCAATAAATTGACATCAAGAATTTATCTATTGATTTTGACTGTAATAATTTCCATTGCAATTGGTTTTATCTTGATACGTATTTTTACCAAATTATGTCCTCAAGTGACTGCATGTAGTGAATGTTTCAGTAATAATCATCCTTATCCTGATATATGCCTGGAAGGTAAACGAAAAATTGGCGAGATCTCGGACGCTGCCATCTGGTTTCAATGTTGTAAGTAATTCAAAGGCTCGCGTGGGTTTTAGCTGGAAAATGGTTAATAGGAACGAAAAAAAGAATTCAGTAAATCTGGTTTAAATTTCACCAGATTCGATCAATAATATAATAACAGAGCCAATGCCGATCAGGATGACACCTGTAAACATGAGAAACAGGGAGTCAGGAAAGAGTTTAATAATCATTAATAATGGAACACTCCAGCCAAAAATGATCAAATTAATGGAGATTATTATAAGGAGGATTCTTCTTAATTTTAGGTTGTTGTCGGATGTTCCTTTAGTTTTGAATGACAAATGATTGGAAATTTTATTTTTGGCCATGAATGATTAGTTTGCCTCCAATGGGGAAGCAATGATTGATCATATAATATCGCAGACACCTCAATAATTCATCAGCCAAATAGGTAGTTGTTTACTGAATATTTATTAATGTAAATGCAATCGTATTCAGGAATGCTTGATGAAGTTTAACCAGGAATTCCAGGTTCAAAAACAGATTAATCCTTTTTTGGATATTGAAGTGTCAATGATTTGATGTTGAAGTATCATCTTAATATTTGATTATCGTACCAATGTGTCCATCTTGTTTTTCGATGCACATAATTTTCAATCGAGTGTGGAGAATAAAATAAATAAAATTTGTTAAATAATACTTAATTAACTGGATTTCCTATGCAATATAGTTTGCTTTTAGGGATGAAATAACTACAATAAATTAGTAGATTTTTTTGATGTAGAAATCCGAAATCATTTTATTGTTATTAAAAAATAAATTTATCAGGAAAATTTATTTCATCGATATCAAATTAAATCTGCAATCTGGTTTTGGTTTTTTGAATAAATCATCATGTTTATTTGTTAAAAAACCAAATAATATCTTTATTTAAGGTTCGGATCTAAAGGGAGTATGCATCGATTTACACAAGGCAAGGAACCTGAAAAAAAATTAAATACCCAATACTTGCATTTGCAATTATTGCGTATTGATTTATTGATCCGTAAAGCTGTTCGTCGCTGGGAATTATCGGGACAGGATTTTTCCGAGAAATTTCGTGGTTTGTTCTTATCAGAAAAAAATATTCAGGATATTCTAAATCGTCCGATTGGTGGTAATTGGGGGACCGGAATTAATTTGCCATCAGAAGAAATTGAACAATTCAATCGGTTACAGACCCAGTTAGATGAAGAATTAGTTGCAATCTGTGAAGAAGCAAAACAGAATGGGCTGGATCTCATGCTGGATCAAATCATTAAGTTGTTTGACCTGACCGAGTTTGAATTTGATGCTTTTTTGGTCTGTCTGGCACCCAGTATTGATACACGCTTTGAACGAATTTATGGTTATCTTCAAGATGATGTCACGAATCGTTTTGCCAGCGTTGGATTAATCTTTGATTTACTGTTAGCACCTAGCCTGGATAGGCTGCGTTATTTCTCTTCATTTAATAATCAATCCAACCTGATAAAAAACGAACTTATCAAACCGGTGGCTGTGATCCCATCGGAAGACAAGCCCTTGATCAAACAAAATTATTTCGCATCCAACGAAATTGTATCCTGGATTTCCGGTCAATATTTGCCGAGCAACAGACTCTACAATGCTGTGAGGTTATCATTTTCGGGGTCGGCTATTAGCCCTGAGAATGATATTTTTGACCTTCCTGATGATTTTACTTCTTTATTAGATCAGCACCCGTTCCTTGTTTTGTACGGTCAGGATGAATTACAAAAATATCACATTGCGGATCACATCGCTGGTTCAGCAGATCGACCGCTATTGTTTATGGATTTGAAAATGCTCGACGTGTCTCCAATCAGAGATCCTAAGATATTGGATATTTTCTTCCGTGATGTCAAATTGTGTGACGCTATCCCCGTCATCATTGGTTGGGATAATCTTTTTGAAAATAGCAATGATGTTCACACTTTATTTCAGAGAATGAGTGAATATAAAGGCAGTATTATCGTTTTTCACGCGAATAGTTGGCCAATCATTCGTAATGAATCACAAACGATTAAACCTGTCGTGTGGATCAATTGCAATCAGCCATCCAGTTCAAAACGTTTGGAAGTTTGGAAACGTTATCTGGGAAATAGATCTGTTATTCCAGATTCGGATCTTGAAATTTTGGCAGGTCAATTTAACCTGACGGCCAGCCAAATACAAAATGCTGTTTACTCAGCCAATGATCTGGCTTTTAAAAAAGGAATCCCTGTTTCCATCGATGATTTATATGAAGCTTCTCGATCTTATTCCAGCCATCACCTGAACAGTCTGGCAACCAAAATTCAACCTCGCTATCGCTGGGAAGATATTGTTCTCCCTGAAGATGGTCTGGCAGCATTAAGAGAACTAACCAACACAATCCGTTGGCGTTCCGTTGTTCTGGATGATTGGGGAGTGGGTGAACGCTTGATGCCCTATTCAGGCGTCTCTGCTTTGTTCGCCGGCCCTCCCGGAACTGGAAAGACCCTGGCTGCTCAGGTTATTTCGGCTGAACTCAAGATGGATTTATACAAAATTGACCTTTCGACCGTTGTTAGCAAATACATTGGTGAAACAGAAAAAAATCTCGAAAGAATCTTCAGTCAGGCAAAAAACAGTAATGCGATTTTGTTTTTTGATGAAGCGGATTCCATTTTTGGAAAGCGCTCTGAGGTCAAGGATGCGCATGATCGCTATGCCAATATAGAGGTAGGATATCTTCTACAACGCATGGAAACTTACGATGGCGTGGTCATTCTTGCGACCAATTTACGCTCCAATCTGGATGATGCCTTTACGCGCAGAATTCAATTCATTATTGAATTTCCATTCCCGGACGAAGAAGAACGTAAAAGAATCTGGGAAGTTCTGTTTCCCCCGGGAGTACCAAAATCGGATGACATTGATGTGGATGAACTGGGCAGTCGCTTTCGGCTGACAGGCGGATCCATTCGAAACGTAATCATCAGTGCATCTTTCCTGGCAGTGAGTGAGAATTCACCCGTAACGAACAACCATCTGGTTCACGCAATCCGCAGAGAAATGCAGAAAATGGGTAGATTGGTGCATGACAAAGATCTTGTTATGCCCCATAAGGAAGGTAATAATGGCAAAAACTCAAAATGATCATGTAAATGTCCAGGAAAAGAACCCGGATAGTCATCTGCAAAAAGCATCGTCATTACAATCTGAAATACAACAGGATCAATTTGGTCTAAGTTCTCAATTAACCCACGCCGCCAATTTCCCGGAACAGGCGAAACCGGAAACCATCCAATTATTGCAGGAAAGATATGGAAACAATGAAGTCCGCAGAATTGTTCAACCCCAAGTGTCAAACGAACCGGTCGTTGATCAAAGCAGGACGTTGGACAAGCAAATCGCGGATGAAATTCAACGTGCTCGCGGTGGTGGCCAACCTTTGGGATCAGAGATTTCGTCTCAGGTAACTCAAAAGTTTGGCAAGAGTTTGAACAATGTGAGACTGCATACCGATCGAAAATCCGATCAGATCAGTCGCCAAATAAATGCCAGAGCATTTACAGTGGGAAATGATATCTTCTTCCGCAGTGGGGCATATTCCCCCAATTCGGAACAGGGAAAACAAACCTTGCTACATGAATTTGCACACGTGGTGCAACAATCACCCAGCGGTACTTCGTCTGGTCCCCTTAAATTAGGAGAACCAGATGATCAATTTGAACGGGAAGCGGATCAGGTATCGAAAAGCCAATCTTCATCATCACAATCCGGTTCTGCAATTTCTAAAGGTGTAGTCCAACGTTCGATTTTTACAAGTGCTAAGCAAAAGGTTGGTGGTCTTTTTGGTAGGGGAGGAAACAAAGCTCCTGCTCAACCAACCCCAGCACCTCCATTATCATTTACAACTTCTTCTTTACCAAAAGGCCTTACACAAGAAAATTGGGCACAGGTGCAACAGGCTGGAGTAAAAAATGAAACCGAATGGAACACATATTCTGAAGATAAGAAAGTGACCATTTTATCATTGGTGACTCAAAATCCTGAGTTGGCAAAGAAATTAATTACTGCAGAAACGAACAAACAATGGCCAACAGATGATAAAGGAAAAGATATCTTTGACATATTGATCATCAATACCATTGATGGAACATTAAAATCTACATTCGAAGATTGGAAAAAGGTAAGTGGACCTCACAAAGCAAGTCTAATAGCTTTGAGAAGTGAATCTTATATTATGGAATTAGCGAAGCTGGCTTCCGAAAACAAATGGCCACAAGATGGAAACGATAAAGATATTTCGCAGAAAGATGATTTTGACAAAGTATTTAAGTTAGGAATTAATCTGACTAAATGGAATGAAATAAAAAATAAAGAGCAGAGAAAATTCCTACTTGAAAATACTGATAAAGGATTTATAACTTCACTTATCAATGAAGCAATTTCAGGAAATTGGCCAAAAGATGGAAGCAACAATGATATTACAGATGAAAAGGTTTTTGAGACAATTACCAAAACCTGGACAATATCACTTGTTCAATGGAATTTAATAACTGAAGCCAATCAGAGAGATTTCCTTCTAAAAAATCCTGGAAAAAAGTATACAAATGAACTAGTTAGAGCCGCTTTTAGAGAATTATGGCCTACCGATGGAACGAATAAGGCAATTTTGGATGATGGAACCTTTACCAAAATTGTTGATGGAATAGGGATAGAATTATGGACTTGGATCAATATTAAGAGCGCAGGACAACGTGACTTTCTTCTTAACTCATCTGGATCTTTGAGTAAAGAAACCCTAAATGAACTAGCAAAATCGGCGTTTTCCGGGGTTTGGCCGAAGGATGGC
>JAHYJK010000177.1 GCA_019429225.1 Anaerolineaceae bacterium | reverse complement strand
TTCATAAGAGATAGTATACCGTTCGGTATAGAAAGAGTCAAGAGCTAAAGTTCTTGAGTTCTTGAGCTGTTCAGCTGTTGAGCTTGGTGCAATGCACCAGGTGTCAGGCAAGGTGAACCTAACTAAATTAAACTGTCAACTTTAAACTTTCAACTATCTTTTAGAACTTTCTCCAGCACTTCCAATGCCTGATGCATCAAAAGCATATTCGCCTGGGAACCCATGTGACCAAGACGGAAGACTTTGCCAGCCAGGGGACCATAGCTGCCACCCACCACCAGGCCTTCTGCACGCAGTCTCTGATCAAAATCCTGCCAGGTGATGCCTTCGGGGACTTTGACAGCGGTGACGGTGGGAGATGAAATGAATGGAGGTTGGATGAAGAGTTCATAGCCGATGCTTTGTAATTGTTCGTGGCAATAGGTGGCGACCAGTTCATGGCGCTTGAAGGCCAGATCCAGTCCTTCGTCCAGCAGCATATCCAGACTGGTGGCGATGGCAGCCATACCATGCCAATGTGGGGTGTATGGGAATTCGCCTTTTTGCTGGGCATCACGGAAGGGGAGCAGGGCATCGTAACCCACATATGCTACTTCTTCAATCATTTCCCAGGCCTGTGGGCTGATCGCCAGGAAGGAGATATCGCAGGGGGCAGAGAGAACCTTCTGGGAGCCACCGAGTGCCAGATCGACATGCCAGGCGTCGGTTTCAATGGGAACACCACCGATACTGGCCACCATATCAGCATACAGCAGCGGAATGTTATATTTCTGTTTGAGTTCGCCAAGTTTTTCCAGTGGATTTAATGTTCCGGAAGGGGTTTCACAATGCACCACGGTGATCATTTTGGGCTGAAATTCGATGATGGCTTCTTCAATCTTCACCCAATCCTGCAGGGTTTCATTGTGAGCAAACCCGAGGGTCTTGACCTGCGCGCCGATGGAGCGTGCCATATCACCGATCCCATAGCCAAACACACCGGTTGCCAAAGCCAGCACACGCTCACCGGGCTGGATGGTGCTTTTCAGCGCACTCCACAGGGAAAGCATACCTTCTCCTGTTTGGAATACGATTTGATTCTGCGTGCCGAGCAGCTGGCGCATTTTCAGTTCGGTCTGGTTATAAAGTTCCAGATATTCGGGCTCGAGATCAGGCGAGCCAAAGTCCTGTTGATAGGCAGATAATATTCGGGCAGGTACCTGCACCGGACCCGGCACCATGGGGATTGGGTAGGATTGCATAAGACCTCCTTATGGAGAATTTCATCCTTATTATCTCACATCAGGGCTTTTTATAGGCTCATCGGGTTTACAAATTGCCAGGTTTGTACAATAATTACAACGTATCAACGATTTCCATGTGGATAAGAATAACTCTTATAAAGGGAGAAAACCATGAGTAATGTAATTGAGCGTTTTCTACGCTATGTTAAGATTGATACTGAATCCGATTTTGATTCAGAAACCTGCCCCAGCACTTTGAAACAATTGGACCTGGCACGCTTATTAAAAGAAGAGCTGGAAGCACTCAGCCTGCAGGATGTCAGCCTGGACGAGAATGGATATGTGATGGCGACCCTGCCTGGCAATACCAGGCGTGATGTGCCGGTGATCGGCTGGATTGCGCATATGGATACCAGCCCGGATATGAGTGGCAAGGATGTCAAACCAAAGTGGGTTGAGAATTATGATGGTGGGGACCTCGTGCTGAATGCAGAGAAGAACATTGTGCTTTCCCCACTGGATTTTCCCGAGTTAAAACAATATATCGGTCAGTCCATCATAACGACTGATGGAACCTCCTTGCTGGGAGCGGATGACAAAGCAGGCATTGCAGCGATCATGACAGCGATGGAATACCTGGTCAACCATCCTGAGGTGGAGCATGGCACATTAAAGTTGGGCTTCACCCCGGATGAAGAAATTGGGCGTGGAGCCGATCGTTTTGATGTGCAGAAATTTGGGGCAGATTTTGCTTACACGATGGATGGGGGTGAATTGGGTGAGCTGGAATTTGAGAATTTTAACGCTGCTGGCGCCAGGATCGAAGTAAAAGGCAGGAGCGTACACCCGGGTACGGCCAAGGATAAGATGATTAATTCGATTAACATCGCCATGGATATCGCGGGGATGCTGCCCCATCATATGCGCCCGGAGCACACCGAACACTATGATGGATTCTTTCATCTGATGCATTTTGATGGCACATTGGAGAAAACCAGTCTGCTTTACATCATCCGTGAACATGACCACGACAAATTCGAATGGCAAAAAGGATTGATCGAAAAGGCTGTGGATTATGCTAACTATAAATATGGTCCCGGAACTGCCAGTCTGGCGTTGACCGATCAATACTACAATATGAAAGAGAAAATCGTACCGGTATTTCACATGATTGAGACAGCTCGGGAGGCAATGCTGGCATTAGGCATAACACCAAAAATCATTCCGGTGCGTGGTGGAACCGATGGGGCTCGCCTGTCCTTTATGGGGCTGCCCTGCCCGAACCTTTTTACCGGTGGACATAATGCGCATGGAAGGTTTGAATATCTGCCGGCACAATCCTTGGAGCGATCGGTGGATGTCATTTTAAAAATTGTTGAGTTGTATACTTATAAGTCTGATTGAGCGCTATCAGGTGTTGAGGGAGATGGTTCGAAGAGCGGGGGTGTTGTTTCAACGCCCCAGCTCTGGTTAAGTAGTAGCTAGCGTATGCCTGACATGAACATTAAAGTGGCTAGCACAATTTGGCGATGTTGTTCCTCGGCTGAGATGGTGGCTTCCAGATCCCCATTCTGGGGTCCATAACTTCCAAACTGGGCATGATTACCACCATCAATTTCAACCCATTCTGTGTTAGCAGGCAGATATGGCGCAGCTGCTTTGATTTTATCCAGGGTTGCCAGACCATCGCGATTGGCAATGATGGAAAGCACCGGGAAACCAGAGCCAGAAAGATCATGGCTCTCAGCCGGGTAGGCAGCCCAGAGGATCAATCCCTGCATCCCGACCGGATTATTATATACATAGGAAGCTGCCATTGCACCTCCCAGCGAGTGACCACCGATATACCAGAAAGATATATCCGGATAGGCTGCAATCAGCGCATCCGCTCGATCTGCCCCGAAAACAGCCAGATTGAGGGGCATTTTGACCAGGAAGACGGAATAGCCGCCCCTGGCGATCTCGCGCAGCAGGGGTGAATAAGCGCGGTAGTCAACACGACCACCAGGGTAGAAGATCAAACCTTTGTTGGGAGTGCGCTTCGCTGGTGTAAATTGCAGCCAGTATTTTCCTTCTGAAATCGTGACGCTTTCATCGGATTCAAGTGCCTGCAATGCCGTGGCATCCGGACGTGCCGGGGCGCTACCCCAGATCACAAATCCAGCAATCGCCAGGAGAATTATCAACACGAATCCGGTCAGAATCCGTTTGAGAATGGAAGACTTACCCTGTTTCTTTGAGAGTTTGACAGTCGCGTTTGTCGTTTTCTTTTTCATCATTGATTGAAGACCTTTTTTTACTAATCCGTTTGGGTTAGGATGTTTTTGGTAGCTGGTAAGCTTTTAAAATACCCGTTAAACAGAAAATATGATTGATTTATTTTAATCGATATTCTGGAGGGTTTCCAGGCGTTGTTTCGCCCAGGCATTCTCGGGATCAAAGGTGAGCGCCTGCCAGTAATTGAGGATTGCCTGTTCATGTTGACCACTTTTCTCGTACACATACCCCAGTTGTCCCAGTCCCCAGGCATCTTTTGGGCGAGCCTTCAGGAAGGCTTCCAGATAGGGTATGGCTTCTTCATAATTTTGTCTCTGGATCAGGATTTCAGCACAGCCGGCCCTGGCCCAATAGTATTTTGGGTTGAGCTCCAAGGTATGTTGGTAATCTGCCCAGGCAGCCTCTGAATCACCGATTTCCTGGTAGAGTTCACCACGCTGGTAATACGCCCAAACATAATTGTCTTTGATGATCAGTGCTTCATTAAAATCCTGCATTGCCAGATCATATTGTTTCAATTCGCGCCGCAATCGTCCGCGATGAGCCAGCGCCCAATCGTAATCCGGGTCAATTTCGAGGGATTTTGCGAAACTTTCCAATGCCAGGTCGCTTTGCTGCAATCCACGCTGCACTTCTGCCATGACCGCATACATCCAGGCGTCTTCACCCAACAAGGGTTTACTGATCTCCAGATCAGCCAGTGCCTGTGTGTATTCTCCCATCTGGCGATAGGTCTCTGCCCGCTCCACCCAGGCGGTTCCAAACTCGGGCATAATTTCCAGGGCTCTGTCAAATGCCCGCAGGGATTGCTCAAAATTGTGATGCAGGCGATGGATGATCCCAATGCGGCAATGTACCCAACCATAATCTCCCCGCAATTTTACAGCCATCTGGAAGGCTTCCAGGGCATTCTCAATCTTGCCCATCTGCTCCAGAATATCACCACGAACGGCATACACCCATGCATCTTTGGGCCAGAATTCTCCCAGGCGGTTAAAATCTGCCAGGGCTTTATCGAGTTCACCAATCATCTGGTAGAGTTGACCGCGCGCGCTAAAGACCCAGGGATAATCCGGCAGGATCTCAAGCGCTTGCTGATAAGCATGCAAAGCTTCATTGAGCAACCCCTGTTTGCGGTAAGCTTCTCCCAAACTATAGTGGATCCAGGCATACTCCGGATCTAGCTGAAGGGCATGTTGTAAATCTTCGTAGCCCTCTGCAAATTTTCCCAAATCCAGATACACACGGCCACGATGCGCCAGTGCCCAGACATAGTTCGGTCTGGCTTCGAGTGCCTGGGTGAATATATCAATCGCCTGTTCGTACTGCTGCATTTCGCGGTGACATTCCCCCAGGGTGGCCAATACCCAGGCATCGCCGGGCAGCAGGCTTTTGGCTTTGATGAGATCGGTTAATGCCAGCTTATAATCCTCCAGCCACAGATAAGCACTGCCGCGTTGCGCATAAGCCCAACCATAAAACGGATCCATTTCGAGGGCACGTTCGAACATCTTCATCGCTTCCGGAAATTTTGAGGTCTCACGCAGGCAATAACCGAGATGCGCACACACCCAGGGATCGGTATCGTGCTTTTTCAAGTAGGAACGGTATTCTTTGATGGCTTTGGAAAAATGATCTTCACGTTCATACAGGTAACCACGCGAAAGAATCATATCCGCATCCTGGAAATCGAGCGGATCTTTGGGATTCTTACCAATTTTCTGGAACTGACGTTCGGTAGCCGGCACGGGTTTCCTCACTTTTTGTCTTTTCATTAATTGTATTGAAAAAATGTAACTTTTCAAATCACCGCAGGCAGGGTGTTTTTGGCGGAGAATTCCTGCTCCTACATATTATTTGATTTCCTGAATTGATCTGTTATAATCCTTGAAAACATGACGGTAAACGTCTTTTTATTGGAAGTAAAGGAGTTATTAAATGGTAGAACGAACCCCCGATATCGTAGCCCAGGATCTGGTTGTCAGTCTGGAATATTCATTAACCGTAGATGGTGAGGTCATTGATTCAAGTGATGGCTATGGTCCCTTACAATTCATTCAGGGACATCGCAATATTATTCCCGGGTTGGAAAAAGAATTATTTGGTATGCAGGTTGGCGAGTCACGTGAAATCACTGTTGAACCATCCGATGGCTATGGCGAATATGATAACAATGCCTTTGTGGATATCCCCAAAGAACAGTTTCCGGCGAATTTTGATTTCGCCATTGGCAAGACCATCCGTCTGAGCGATCCACAGGGTCGTCAGATCAATGCCAATATCATGGAAATTGGTGAAGGGGATGTGCGTCTGGATCTGAATCATCCCCTGGCGGGCAAAGAACTCAAATTCTCGGCCACGATTGTGGATTTACGCCTGGCAACAGAAGATGAGCTGGCAGCGGGGAGATTGGGCGGTGGTGGCTGCGCCAGCTGTGGCAGTGGCGATGGCTGTGGGGGCAGCTGCGGATAAGGAAAGTCGGAGGTTGATCAGAAAATGATCAACCTCTTTTTATAATCCCCATGCAAAAGTTGTGAAAATCACTATAATAAAGGTTATCTACTAATCATTTCCTATAAGTCAGGCAATTATGTTTAAATTTTTTTCCACTTTACGCAGTCGATTAATTTTGATCATCATTCTGACGGCTGTTCCCGGCATATTTTTATTGGTTCAGGTTGGCCTAAACCAGCGTGAGGCTGCCAAACGGGACACCCTGAATGAAGTCATTCACCTGGCGAGAGTAGCCTCGAGTGTTGAAGCCTTGATGGTCGATAACGCCAAATCATTTTTATTGACCGTGTCCCATCTACCAACTGTGCGCGAACAGGATTATGATGAATGCAATACCATCTTCTGGCATATGTTTGAGGAACATTTTGAATATTACTCAGCCTTTTACGTGGCTGATTTGCAGGGAAATATAGTCTGCAGCCCACCGGAAAGACATGCCCCCCCGGATTTTGAAGAATGTGACCATTATCAACGATTGATCAAAGCTGATGATTTCACCTTAAGTGGTTATCATATCTGCCGGGTGACCGGAAAAGCGGTCATGTCGGTGGGGTACCCTGTGTATGATATGCAGGATCAATTTACCAATGTAACCAATGTCTCGTTGGACTTAATCTGGTTTTACGACTTTGCGAAATCTGCCGGATTACCGGATGGTGGTGAATTAATTGTCATGGATGAAGATGGAACAATTCTCTCGCATTATCCCGATAATGATCGCTGGCGCGGATATCGTTTGCCTGAATCCAATATTGTCGCGCAATTATGGGCACAAAAAAACGGTTACCTGTTGGGTGAAGGTTTGAGTGGAGAAGAAACCATTTACGCCATCAGTGAAATTCAAGGCACCACCGGTAATCTTTCGGTGATTATGGGGTTGCCCACACGGATTGCATTTGAAACCGCCAATTTTACACTAAAGCGCAATCTGACGATCATGGTGGTGGTCGTTTTGTTGGTTTTAATCTTTATGTGGTTCCTGGGGGATGCCCTGATTATTCGCCAGGCACGCGCCCTGGTGGATGCCACCCAGAAACTAGCCAAAGGCGATCTGACGGCGCGTACCGGAATCTCTTATAAAGAAGGTGAACTGGGGCAACTGGCACAATCCTTCGATGATATGGCGGATGAGATTGCCGAACGTGATGCGGAGCGTGATCGTCAGGAAGTTGCTTTAAAGGAATACACCCTCAATCTGGAACACAGCAACGAAGAACTGCGCAACTTCACCAGTGTGGCCTCACACGATTTACAGGAACCATTGCGCAAGATCCAAACCTTTGGCGAGATGCTACAGGATCGCTACAGCGGCCAACTGGATCCCCGCGGGATCAACTACCTGCAGCGCATGCGCGATGCGGCCGCCAGGATGCAGCTCTTATTGAGTGAAACCCTGACCTTCTCACGTTCCATCAACAAACAATACCAGTTCAGTAAGGTGAACCTGGAGCAGTTGGTAAGGCAGGTGCTGATTGATCTGGATTGGCAGGTGGACCAGAGACAGGCGCTTGTGGAAATCTCGGAATTACCCACACTGGAAGCGGATGAAGTTCAACTCACACAATTATTCCAGAACCTGATCAGCAATGCCCTCAAATTCCATTCACCGGGTCGTCAGCCAGAAATCAACATTTATAGCCCATATCCAAAGGATAAAACCGATGAGGAAGGCATGTGCGAGATTCGCGTGCAGGACAATGGCATTGGTTTCAATGAAAAATATCTGGACCGCATCTTCCAGCCTTTCCAGCGCCTGGATGTCAGTGG
>JAHYJK010000176.1 GCA_019429225.1 Anaerolineaceae bacterium | reverse complement strand
ATAGAATTTGGTAAACAGATGCTATGATATATGACAGCGCTAAGAGAAAACACCCTGCGATTGAAGAGCTAATAGCGCTTGTACGATATCGTGACTTAATTTATCAATTAGTGCGCAGAGACCTGGTCGCTCGGTATAAACGTTCCGTTTTAGGTATTGCTTGGACCATGCTCAACCCTTTGGGCACCATGGTAATCATGGTTGTGGTGTTCTCGCAAGTATTCAGAGGTACTGCCAATTATGCGGCCTATGTTCTGACGGGTATTATTGTTTGGACGATGTTCTCACAATCGACATCAATTGCAATGAGTTCAATGGTCTGGGGAAGCCAACTTTTCCAGCAAATCTATCTTCCACGTACATCATTTGTTCTAGCAACAATACTGGCCAACATGGTCAACTTTGTGTTGTCCCTGATACCACTAACATTGATTTTTTTAGTCACAAAGGTGCCATTTAAACCCTCAGCTTTGCTATTACCTGTTTTTATGATTTTTTTGCTTTCCTTTTCGCTTGGTGTGGCGTTACTATTGTCAACACTGGCAGTCTTTTTTCCTGATGTGGCTGATTTATACCCGGTAGTCCTTACAGCTTGGATGTATCTTTCTCCAATCATTATGCCGCTTGATTTCTATCGGCAGATTCTCAACGGTCTGCTTTTATACATCAACCCCTTTTACTACATCGTCAACCTTTTTCGAATTTTAGTCTTAGATGGATTTGTTCCCCACTGGCAAACATGGGGGGCAACGGCCTTTGTTTCTTTTGGTGTTCTCTTCATTGGCTGGATATTCTTTTGTAAGAAAGCGGACTCTTTCGCCTATCATGTCTGATATATTCTCTTTTGATCCCAAACCAAATACCGCAATTCTATTGGATAATATTTCCATTCGTTACCGGCTTCCCAGCGATTCGATTCGTACTTTCAAGGAATACATGATTCGGATGCTTCAAGGACGTATCAAGCACAATTCTTTTTGGGCATTAAAAAATATCAATCTTGAAGTGAAAAAAGGAGAAATTTTCGGGATCCTGGGAAGAAATGGTGCAGGTAAATCAACTTTGCTTAAGGTTATATCAAAAGTTCTTGTCCCTAGCGAAGGACGTGTGTGGATTAATGGATATATCAGCCCTCTATTACAACTGGGGGCAGGATTTCATGTAGAACTCACAGGGCGCGAAAATATTTATCTAAATGCGACCCTATTAGGCCATTCACGCAGCGAAATCGACGATAAATTAGACGATATTATCAAATTTGCTGAGATTGGCGACTTCGTTGAAGCGCCTTTGCGTACTTATTCATCTGGTATGCAAGCGCGTCTTGGTTTCGCGGTTGCATCGGCATGGCAGCCCGATATCCTTATTCTTGACGAGGTACTTGCTGTCGGCGATGCGGGTTTTCAAGAAAAGTGTTTTGAACGCATGACGAAATTTCGTGACAGTGGCGCAACTGTATTGATGGTTTCTCATACAATCAGCCAAGTCCGCGAACTTTGCAAACGCGCATTATGGCTGAACAACGGTGAAATCCAAAGCGTTGGCGCTGTAGAAGATGTTTGCGATGCATATCAACAATCCCTAACAATTCACTAAATCAATTACAATTTCTCCGCCACATGCTAAGACTGAATGTTTCTAAAACTATCAACCCTTGTTACTTTTCCGATCTCGTTCTTAAGCAATGTTATAATTCAAACCATCAAAGGGATTAACCTTTATGGACATATTTACACCCACTGAAATTCCAGATGTCATAAAAATCCGGCCACGGGTTTATGAAGATTCACGCGGCTTCTTTATGGAAACCTTCCGTAAAGACATTTCATCTAAATCTGGAATATCTCAAGAGTTTGTACAGGATAACCATTCATCATCGATGAAATTGACCTTACGCGGGTTGCATTACCAGTTAAAACATACCCAGGGCAAGCTTGTTCGGGTTGTTATCGGTGAGATTTTTGATGTGGCTGTTGACTTACGTAAGAAATCTCCATATTTTGGACAATGGGTGAGCGCTTATCTATCGGCGGAAAACAAAGAACAACTTTGGATACCCCCTGGTTTTGGACATGGTTTTCTTGTCTTATCAGAAAGGGCGGATGTCGTGTATAAAGCCACGGATTATTATGACCCCGAGAGTGATCGAACTATTCTTTGGAATGATCCTGATTTGTCAATCAACTGGCCTATCCCTGAAGGTATCGAGCCGATAATTTCAAAAAAAGACGCATCGGGCGAGCTGTTCACAAAGGCAGAGGTATTTAAATGAATCAAAACATGTTAATCACTGGGGGGGCAGGGTTTATTGGATCAAATTTTATCCGTTATATCCAGGAGCAAGCCCCTGAAGTAAATATCGTTAATCTGGATTTATTAACATATGCTGGAAGCCAAGAAAACCTACGCGATCTCCCCCATCCAGAAAAGCACATATTGGTAGAAGCTGACGTTTCCGATCAACCCCTCATCGAAGGATTGCTGCACGAACACAACATCGACACCATTGTCCATTTTGCAGCAGAATCTCATGTTGATCGGTCCCTCAAAGGTCCTGGTGCATTTGTTCAGACCAACATTGTCGGCACATTTTCTCTCCTAGAAGCAGCTCGGAAAGTTTGGCTTCAAGAGAAAAGATTGGGGAAAGACCAGCTGCGCTTTCATCATATCTCAACCGACGAAGTGTATGGGTCTTTAGACCCAGGCGACCCAGCTTTTGAAGAAACTACACCCTATGCACCCACCTCACCTTATGCAGCTTCAAAAGCCAGCAGCGACCATTTGGTGCGCGCCTACGCCCACTCATTTGGGCTGCCAATCACGATTTCAAATTGCTCCAACAACTATGGACCCTACCAATTCCCAGAAAAATTGATCCCCCTGATGATCCTCAATGCCCTAACCGGCAAACCCCTGCCGATCTACGGCGACGGCATGCAGATTCGAGATTGGCTATATGTTGAGGACCATTGCGCAGCAATTTATGCGATTTTAAACAATGGGAAAATAGGGGAGAGCTATAATATCGGCGGTGGAAACCAGCCGCCTAATATCGAAATCGTTACAACCATCTGCGAGATCCTTGATGTAGAAGACGCACTAACCCAATTTCGTCCTCACTCTCAATTGATTGAATATGTTACGGACCGCCCAGGGCACGACCGCCGCTATGCCATGAACATTGATAAAATCAATCGGGACTTGGGCTGGGCACCAAGTGTTAACTTAAAAGAAGGCTTGGAAAAAACTGTTAGATGGTATTTAGACCATATTGATTGGCTCAACGCGATTATCAAAGAAAAATCGTATCAAAACTGGGTCGATATTAACTATCAAGGAAGAGGAACTTCATGAAAGGTATTATCCTGGCAGGCGGTCGAGGAACCCGTCTGTTTCCATTAACCATCGGCGTCAGCAAACAGCTATTGCCGGTTTATGACAAACCGATGATCTACTATCCACTATCGATGTTGATGCTGGCATTGATCCGGGAGATCCTGATCATCACCACACCCGAGGATCAGGCGCAATATCAGCGCTTGCTGGGTGACGGCTCGCAATGGGGACTCACCTTCGACTTTGCAATTCAAACTGAACCCAGGGGACTGGCGGACGCCTTCATCGTTGGTAGTGATTTTATCGGGGGCGAACCAGCTGCGTTGATCCTGGGCGATAACATTTTCTACGGCCAGGGATTGCCAACGACATTACGTGAGGCTGCCGCCCTGGATCATGGTGCCGTCATATTCGCATACCCCGTTCATGACCCAGAACGTTACGGCGTTGTCGAATTCGATGTAGATGGCAATGCCCTCAGCCTGGAAGAAAAACCAAAAAAGCCCCGTTCACAGTTTGCCGTACCAGGGATTTACTTTTACGACAGTCGTGTCGTTGAATTTGCAAAAAACCTGGCACCATCAGCAAGAGGCGAGATTGAAATCACGGATCTGAACCGGGTTTATATGGAACGTGGTGAATTGCGGGTCATAGAACTTGGTCGTGGTGTCGCCTGGTTGGATGCAGGTATGCATCATTCGTTATTGCAGGCATCAAATTTTGTCCAGGCGGTTGAAGATCGCCAGGGTATGATGATCTCTTGTATTGAAGAGATCGCCTTCAGAATGGATTTCATTGATGAAGCACAACTGGCAGCGTTGGCGAAAACCTTCAACGGTAATCGGTATGGCGAATATCTGCAGAGGTTAGCTGAAGGAAAAATTGCCTAGTGAAAACAAAAATTCTTCTTTTAGGCAGCACTGGGCAGGTTGGCTGGGAGCTCAACCGGACTCTCCTCACCCTTGGAGACATCGTTGCTCTGGACTTCCCCCAAATTGATATGGCTGACCCACAAAATATCCGCAGCATCGTCCGTGAAACAAAGCCAACGATTATTGTCAATGCCACTGCTTACACAGACGTTGATAAAGCTGAAAGAGAGCATGAACTGGCCATGGCGATCAACGGCACTGGCCCAGGCATCTTGGCAGAAGAAGCAATTAAGCTGGGTGCTGCCCTAATTCACTATTCGACAGACTATGTCTTTGACGGTACCAAAGGAGAGCCTTATACTGAGGAGGATTTTCCCAACCCTTTGAATGTGTATGGAGAAACAAAATTGGCCGGTGAAAGAGCTATCCAGGATATCGGCGGTGCTTACCTGATATTTCGCACCAGCTGGGTCTACTCGCTGCGCAGGCCGTGCTTCGTAACCAAAGTCTTGCAATGGGCACGGGAGCATGAAACCTTACGTATCGTCGATGACCAGATCAGCAGTCCCACCTGGGCGCGCACTCTGGCAGAATTGACTGAACAGGTTCTTTCTCAAAGCCAAGGCGGATTTATTAACGACCTTAACCAAAATAGTGGGCTTTATCACTTAACAGGTGAAGGGTCATGTAACCGCTTTGAATGGGCGAAGGCCATTTTAGAACTGGACCCCAACAAAGAGCAACAAATTATCAAACAACTTATCCCTGTCAAGAGTCATGAATTCTCAACGCCCGCATTAAGACCCCACAATTCAACGTTGTCCAATAAACGTTTTATTGACACTTTTCTTCTCAAGAATTGTTCATGGCAAACAGATTTATTTCTTATGTTAAATCAAGGAGGATAAAACAACCAATTATTTCTACAACGTCGAACAAAATACGTTACTTCCCTTGTGGTTAATATTAAAAGAAATCTAATAATATGCTTGATACCAGAAATTTGCACGATTTTTTGTCAATTAATCGAATAAATAATTCTGATTACCTTAATAACCTATATTTAGAAACAAAATTTTAATGTCTATCTCAATTGTAATCCGAGCATTTAATGAAGCAGATCATATTGGTCGTTTGCTTTATGGAATTTCAAAGCAAACCTTTCCCAATCCTGAGGTGATCCTGGTGGATTCTGGCTCAACTGATGGGACACTCGCCATTGCCAGCCAATACCCGGTTAAAGTTGTCACTATTGAACCAGAAAATTTTTCCTTTGGTCGATCACTAAATACCGGCATAGCAGCCTCTTCCGGCGACTTGGTGGTCATTATCAGTGCACATTGTTACCCTGTTTATCCCGATTGGCTTGAAAAGCTCACTCAACCCTTTTCTAATCAAAACATAGGCTTAAGCTATGGTAAACAACGTGGAGGTGAGACCAACCACTACTGTGAGCACCAATTTTTCAAGAATTACTTTCCTGACAATTCCGTTTTGCAACAAGCACACCCCTATTCTCATAATGCCAACGCTGCGATCCGGCGGGAGCTATGGAAACGCCATCCTTACAATGAAGATCTCACTGGATTGGAGGATCTAGCATGGAGCAGTTGGGCTTTGGAAAGCGGTTATGAGATTGCGTATATCGCTGATGCTGAGGTGATCCATTTGCATAATGAAACTTATCAGCAAGTCTACAACCGCTTCAAACGAGAAGCAATCGCAATGAAGCAAATTCTTCCAAATAGCACCTTTTCGTTTATTCAATTTTTTCGATCCTGGTTATCAAATGTTTTTACAGACCTCAACCAAGCACGACGAGAGCGGTTATTACTTAAAAAAGCTAGTTCGATCATAATATTTCGCTTTATGCAATATTGGGCTACCTATCGCGGCTACAATTTCGCTGGCAAAATCGATGCGCAGCTTCATCAATCTTTTTATTATCCCCCCGGGATTTTAAGTCATAAAAACTCAAAACCTCGACCAATAAACCCCATCAATTATAAGTAATTGATCCGAAACGGACATTATCAGGTAGTCGTTATAGAGGTTCAATAATTTATCCGAGGCCTAGTTCAAAACCTAAAGCTGTGAACAAAAAAATCCAATCTGGCAAGAGCAAACAACAAAGCATTTTTTCATTGAATCCTCTTATCCAAAGTACTGGAAAAAAAGATCCATGCTCGCAATTCCGATATCAACAAGATTGTTTGTGAAGCTTATGTGTTATTTTGGTTTTGTAGCCAGTGGAATGTCGGGATTTTATAGGCTAAGTTAGAATTACCAGAAAAAGTGTGACACAACCCAATAATTAGTTTATTATTGTAAATGTTATGATAACCACAATTAAGTCAAAATTATCAATTACAAAATATAGCGCATGAATAAAATACAAGAGCCTCATGAAGAATATGGTGGTTTGTCCACTCAACTATCATCACGATTCATTTCCGACACATTCAAATATAGTCCAGCCACCCTGATTCCTGCGGTCATGGCTTTAATTAGTTCAATCGTGTTTACTCGTATGTTTACAACGATTGAATTTGGCATCTATAGTTCCATCCTGGCCATCACCAGCCCGACCGTAACTATCCTGACTGAGTGGCTTGGGCAGTCTACGGGTCGATTCTATGCAGAATATAAACAAAAGGGGCAATTATATTTATATCAATCTGCAATTAGCAAATGTTTACAAACCATTTTCTTGTTTTCATTCATCATCTCGATTTCTTTGCTGATTCTTGGAACACTGGATGTGTTTGAATTTTGGCTATTTGAAATACCATTGCTCATTGGTTTAATTTCTGTTGTCCTGACACAAATTATTCAAACGATCACCATTCGTATCTTGCCAGTCAGTTTTAAAATTTTTGCTTACCGAAACACTTTAGTCGGTGTATCTATCTTGACATTTCTGTTTAGTTTAGGTCTTAGTTATTTTCTTGGGCCAAAAGCTCAATATCTTTTATATGGGTCATCGCTGTCTGTTGCCATATTCATACCCTATTTACTCTTAAAATCAGATCTTTGGCAGCATACCAAAACAATCAGCACACTTGAACCTGAAGCGATTCCATTAATCGGTCGTTTCGCAAAATATGGTATTCCAATAACCATGTGGTTCTTTGCATCACAACTGTTAAGGGTAAGTGATCGGTTCATCATATTGTATTTTCTGGGTCCTTCTGCGGTTGGCGAATATAGTGCTAATTACAGCCTCGTTACGCAGGCTAGTGAATTGCTGACGGGCCCCCTTCTTGCAGCAGCGGTTCCAATTCTTTACGAACAATGGGCACATAGAAATATTGCCACGACCAGAAAGACACTAGCAGATATGACGGATATCCATCTGCTGGTTGGTTTTGCTCTATTTGGCGGTTTTGCCACCGTTGGTCAGCAATTTGCTACACTCTTAATTGGTGAAAACTTTCATGCGGGAGCCATCATATTGATGCCAGTATTAGCAGGCTCTCTGATCTGGGGGGCATCGATGTATGGTCATAAAAGTATGGAGATGACTGAACGCCCTTCAATAATGATTATCAATATTTTCGTTGCAGCTGCGATCAACTTTATTCT
>JAHYJK010000175.1 GCA_019429225.1 Anaerolineaceae bacterium | reverse complement strand
CAATTTACCATGGCTGGGTATTTTGCTACTCATCATCCTTTCCATTTCATTCTTGCTGCCAGTTCTACCCAATGACTTTTGGTGGTATCTCCGCCTGGGACAGGACATCGTAACAAATACCAGCGTTCCGATTTTTGATACTTATAGCAGCACTGTTTTTGGTCAACCTGTCTCTTATCCCATGTGGTTGTCAGCTGTATTATTATATGGTTTACATCAAGTTGGAGATTTAACAGCAGTCGTCTTTGCTCGCGGATTTGCCATATCTGTTTTCTATACCATTTTATGGATAATCTGTATAAAAAAAGGTGCACCAGGATGGCTTGCTACTTTATTGATGCTGGTGTGTGCTTTGGCAGGCGCTAATAATTGGGCGGTTCGTCCGCAAATGTTTATCTATCCCCTTTTTGGCCTTACTTTATTCTTCCTGAGTGAATATTCAGATAATAAGGAATCAGACCCTCAGAAAATTGATTCACAACAAAAATCCTCAAATTTATTTTTGCTGATTCCCATTGCACTATTTTGGGCAAATTTACATGGATCAGTCATTCTGTTCTTCTTCATCTCAGTACCTTATTATTTATTCCACCAGAGAAATAAAAAATTCCTACTAATACTCATTTTGGCTTTTCTGGTTACTTTTATTAATCCACGTGGTCCTTTACTTTGGCTGGATACATTCCAGTTGATCCAGGCAAACGGGAACCAATTCAGTCAGGAATGGAAACCACCTGTTAATGCTGGCTGGCAAATGAATCTTTTTTTCATGTGGTTACTTGCTTTCATACCTTTGGTGGCATTTTCACCCAAGAAATTAAGACCACATGAATGGGTCTGGCTATTGGGATTTGGCTGGATGGCACTCTCAGGTGTGCGCTACGTGATCTGGTTTCTGGCATTGTTACTAATTTTTTCTTGCTGGTTACTGCAGGGTATATTGAGAATAAATAAGAATGCATTTACGTTCCAATTGATCCCGGTTAACATCACAATTCTGGTTATCTTAACCCTCCTACCCCTGAGTCTGCTGCCTGGCATTCGAGAAAGTTGGTGGAATCAGTCTCCTGATGCCATGTCAAAAGACACACCTGTGGATGCAGTGAACTGGCTTAAAGAACATCCAGATCTGCCACAACCAATGTTCAATGATTACATTTATGGTAGTTATTTAATTTACGCATTACCGGAACAACCTGTGTGGATTGACACAAGATTTTATCCTTACCCAGAAGAACAATGGCAAAAATATCTCTCCATCTCTAATGCAGAAGCAGGCTGGTTGGAAAAACTAAAGGAAGAAGATATTGGCATAATAATGTCAGATAAAATCTCTCAGGAAAAGCTTATTGTAGAATTAAAAAATTCCTCAGATTATTGTGATATTTATGAGGACGATCATTCCATCATATTTTCGAAATGTGATTGAATCACATCAAAAAAATGAAAAAAAACACGTTCGATGTCATCATCATAGGCGGAGGTTTTGCAGGGTGTGCGCTTGCTTATCATTTCGCAAAAGCAAGAATCAGTACGATACTACTGGAAAGCAAACATGTTTGTAGTGGCACATCTTCCGCATGCGCTGGTCGAGTACAAATATTTGATAGTGAAACGCCAGAATATTTAAAAATTGTTCAGCAAGGATATTCGGAGTTACCCTTTTTGGGTGATGAATTAGAAATCGATTTAGAGTGGAATTTACCTGACGATCTAACGCTTTTTTATTCTGAAGAACAGTTAGCGTCTCATCTCGAGAAAATTGCCTGGATGAAAGATTTAGGCCTCAACGCTGAATTTGTCAAACCGGAAAAAATAAAGGAAATTGAACCTTGCTTGAATTCTGGAAATTGCGTTGGTGCAATTCTTGCCGAAGAAGGCCACCTTAATCCGTTTAAGTTTGGTTGGGGTTACCTCAAATCAGCGAAAAAATTAGGAGCAGTGATCAAATGTTTTTCGAATGTGGAACATTTCATTATTGAAGATAATAAGATTGTTGGAGTGAAAACCAGCACCCAATCCTATTTTGGAAAATATATTATTTTAGCAACAGGAGCATGGACAGGTTTCTTAACTCAGAAAATTGGTGTTCAATTGCCTATATCATTCACCAAAGCAGAAGCGATGGTCAGTGAACCCCTACCAAAAATCATTCATCATCACCTTGGGACAAACGGGTTTTATGATTCGGTCCATGGAGAAATTAAAACTGTTACACTGGGTTTGGGTCAACATAACAATGGTTGTTTATTAATATCAAACGCGATTCAACCAGCCAATAAAATCGAACGAACCAGCAGTGCCTGGGGAATGCCTGCAATCAACCAAAAAATGAGGGAATTCTTTCCAACTTTGAATAACATTCGAATCATGCGAACGTGGTCTGCGCCTAGTCCGTTTTCAAAAGATTATCAACCTATTATTGGTTGGCTACCACAATTTGCAAATCTTTATATCGCATCTGCTTTCCATTTAGCCATACCTACAATACCTGTTTTTTCAAAACAGATCGTTGATCATGTTTTATCTCAAAATCACAATGTTGCATCAGATTTCCTGGAACCATATTCTCCCAAAAGATTTTTTAAGTAAAGCATCAATTAATAATATTTACAGCATTTCTTAATTTATTTTTAGTTTGACTAATATAGACCTGTATGTTTTAATTTCATTATCCTGATTATTCTACGACACCCACAACTACATTATTCCACTAAAGGAAGCAAAAAAAATGAAATTGGGTATCAATATAATTCCTGTAATGCCAATATCCGAGATCATAGAGATAATTCAGGCTGCAGAAACCATCGGATATAATTATTGTCTTTTAGCAGATGAGGGAATGACCCCGGATGTTTGGGCGACTCTGGGTTTGGCGGCTCGTGAAACTAAAAATATTTTTCTCGGTCCTGTCACAAATGGTTATACGCGTCACCCAGCTGTTACCGCGATTGCAACAGCCACGCTAAATCAAATAAGCAATAATAGAGCTATCCTTGTTCTGGTAGCTGGCGGTTCCATTGTAATGGATACTTTCATGTTGCAGCGCGAAAAACCCTTAAAAGTGGTAAAGGATAGTATCAACATTTGCAGAAAAATCTGGTCTGGTGAACCTTTCGACTATGAGGGAGAATATTTTTCCCTAAAGAATGCAAAAATGGAGTTACCATCACAAAATATCCCGATCTGGATTGCTGCTCGAGGAGAGCAAATGCTCAAACTGGCTGGACGTATGGCTGATGGTGTGTTGTTAATGGTGAAATCTGATATTGGTCCTGCATTGAAATTGGTAGATCAATTTGAAAATCATCCATTAAGAATCTATATGGATCGTATTGCTTACACAGAACAAATGATTGAAGATTCAACCCATCTGTTTCCATATGTGTTAAAAGATACCCCAGAACGACAATTAAGTGGCTTTCTTAATCCACATGAAATTAGTCAACTCAAATCAGCTTTGGAAACTGGTGGAACGGATGCAGTTGCCAAATTAATAACAAAAGACATGATAAAACGATACAAAGTCGCTGGATCCCCATCAGAATGTTCCCTAATCTTGAAACAATTGAAAAATGATCATAAATTGGATATGTTTGTTTTAAATATAACCACTGGCGATTTACAAAAGAACATCAACATGTTGTCGGATGTATACTCAATCGTAAAAGAAAGCATAAAATAAAAGTTCAATAAATTTTTATATAACTTTTATTCATAACTTAAATTATTCAAAACAGAAAAGCAAACATGACTCAACTAACTTCGACTAACGGTACGCTAACATTCGGTAAGGGACATCCAGCCATGTTAATCAATGATCAATTACACGTGATTAACAAACCAGATTCAGTCATCGAACCAATTAGCAAAGGAAATATAGATTATTTTCTCGAACTGGCCAAATGGGGAAAATCTTTAGGCGCTGATATGACTGCGATATTGATTACACATCCTGAGATCGATGAAGTCAACCTGCTACCCAAATTGGCAAAATCCATCCATGAAGAAACTGGAATGCCGGTCGGTTTGGACACAAGAAATGCACAGGCTATCGAAGCGGCCCTGGCAGAATTATCTCCTTATAAATCCATCATCTGGACAGTTACAGCGGAGAAGTCCGTTTTAGAAACACTATTGCCCATCGCAAAAAAATATAAGGCAGTCGTGGCTGGTATGCCTACGGGTTTTTCCGGTGCAGGCGTGCCAATGACAGTTGAAGAACGGATCGCTGCCGCCAGGAAAATTGTTGACTCCTGTTTAGATTTTGGTATTCCCAGAGAGGATATCGTGATTGATGCGATTTGCATGCCGGTTGCTTTATTGCAGAAAAATTCTTTTCGGGTAACTGTTGAAACAATTGCTCTATTAAGTGAAATGGGGATCACATCGCAACTTGGTATTGGTAACGCAGGTAGCAACATGCCTTCTCGCAATTCGATTCATTTAGCTTATCTATTAGGAGCATTATCCTGGGGGCTGGATGCAGCTTTTATCAATCCAGGTATTCCAGGTTTAATTTCCACAGTGAAAGCAATGGACATGCTAACCGAACGGGATCCTGATTGCAGAAGATTCCTGACTCATTATCGTTCCTCTCTACCAAAAAAGAAATCATAAACACCATCAATTGCAAAGCAGGTTTTATGCGCATCGAAATAAAAACAGGTAATCAACAAATTATAAAAAGGGGTAAACCAGTTCTCATCGCCGTCAATCAGAAAATAGTAACAGCACATGAAGGTGAGTTGGTATCAACGGTGTTACATTGTGAAGGGATTCGCGTGTTTCAAAGAAAACATAAGAACGGGAAACCTTCTGGAATTTATTGTGGAATGGGTATCTGTTATGAGTGTCTCGTAAAAATCAATGGAGTTCCAAATGTTCGGGCATGTCAAACACCAGTCGCAGAAGGCATGATTATCTCCACGGACATTGAGGAGCAAGGATAATGAAGCACACTGAATTAATCGTGATCGGCGCAGGCCCAGCTGGTATCCAGGCTGCTATTACTGCTTCAGAATTAGGATTGAAAGTAACACTGATAGATAGCCAGCCTTCTGCAGGAGGACAATACTTTAAGCAGCTACCCAAAGCATTCAATAATCACGATACTAGCGATCATCATAAACAAGCATCAAAAATGTTCCAAAAATTAGAGAACTCAACGGTTAAATTTCTACACAAGACTCTTGTATGGGGAATATTCCACAATCCAAAATCAAATTTATGGCAATTAACGCTACAAGGAGATAGTTGTCCTTCCAGAATTGAAGCTCCTTACATTGTGATTGCTACAGGTGCATATGACCGTTCCATCCCGTTCCCTGGTTGGGATTTACCAGGTGTTATCACTGCCGGAGCCGCGCAAATCATGATTAAGAATCAAGGGATCCTTCCTGGAAAACAAGTTATTGTCACAGGAACGGGACCTCTGCAATTAGCTGCTGCATCGAACCTCATTGAAGTGGGTGCAAAAGTTCAGGCTGTGCTTGAATGTAATCAACATTTGATTATTAGAGGAATTCACCATCTTCCATCCATTTGGGGACAATGGAGAAGACTTGAAGAAGGATTCCTATATGCTGGAAATATAATCAAAACAAAGACTCCATACCGAATAGGTTGGAGTGTGATTAAAGCCGATGGAAATGAGAAAGTGGAAGAAGTCACCATCGGAAAATTAGATTCTGAAGGTTATCCAATACAGGCTACTTTTCAAAAAATTGATGTTGATGCAGTTATCGTTGGTTATGGCTTAACACCCAGCACTGAATTTTTTCGACTATTGGATGTTGAAATGTTTTACTCAAAAGCTGAAGGCATCTTCCTTCCAAAAAGAAATGATTTTTTCCAAACAAGCGCACATGGAATTTACGCCATCGGTGATTGTGCGGGAATTGGCGGGGTAAACCTGGCCATGCTGGAAGGAAAAATTGCAGCCATCGATATTGCAGTTCAATCTGGGCAGACACAACTGTCCACAATGAGTCCAACTCTGAAACAAACAAAAAAACACTTGAAGCGTGAACAAAAATTCGCCAGAATGCTTGGAGAAATCTTTTCTTTAACTGAAGGTCTCTTTTCATTAGCTCAGCCTGATACCATCATTTGTCGTTGTGAACAGATCTCACTCGCTGAAGTAAATCAGGCCATTTCCTTCGGAGCACAGAGTGTCACTGATATCAAGAATATCACCCGTAGTGGCATGGGAAACTGTCAGGGTCGCACCTGTGGTTCAATCCTAACTCAATTATTAGCCAGAGAAGCCAGGTGTAACCCGGAAGATTGCCAATATTTAACCATTCGCCCTCCAGTTCATCCTATTTCAGTAGAAATAATTGAAGAGAAAAACACCGAGGTATTATCATGAAAATTACCAACACTTTTGACGTTATTATTGTCGGTGCAGGGGTTGTTGGTTGTTCAATTGCTTACCACCTGACCAAAGCTGGTTTCAAGGTTGCCCTGGTGGAACAAAAGCATGTCGGATCTGGAGCATCAGGTGCAAATTTTGGGATGGTGCAATCCAATGATGTTGAAATTAAACACAGTATTCCAATGGTATTGAAGAGCTACAAGCGTTTTGATGATCTGGAAGAAGAATTAGGCATGTCAATCGGGTTTAGGAGAATTGCCTCGTTAAGATTATTAAGTTCAGAGTCTCAATGGATGAATTCTAAAGAACGAGCATCCATATTACCAAAAGCCGGTATTCCCTATGAGTATGTTCCACCTGAAAGAGTGGTCGAAATCGAACCAGAGGTAAATCTAAATGGTTTGTATGGGGCAACTCATGCATCCTATCAAGGCCAGGCAAACCCTTTTCTATTAATGTGGGGATTTTTACGACAAGCAAACCAGCTGGGACTTTCGTTATTTACCTTTACCGAGGTTAATAATTTAATCATTCAAAGTGGGAGAATTGTTGGGGTTGAAACAACAAAAGGAAATTTTTATTCAGAAAAGGTGATTTTAGCAACAGCTGCCTGGACCCGTAAATTAGGGGAATTGATAGGTCATCATTGGAATATTCACACTTTTCGAGCCTCAGCCATGGTTACAGAGCGTTTTCCTGACCTTCGATTAAACACGATCGTTACATCCGCTGACCACATTGAAATGGAAATCAACGGACCAAATGATGCCGAATTAACTGTAATGGCATTATCCCAAACAGAAGAAGGAAATTTCTTAATTGCCCAGGCCGATCGCCCAGGGGAAGTACTTGATGGAAAAATCAGTCACGTAGCTCCCAAAGCGATGTCAACGATAACCACCCGGTTTTTCCCGATTTTACGAAAAGCCAGGATTATCCGCACCTGGACTGCCCCTACAACTTATACAGATGATGGTATGCCTTTATTAGGACCTGTCAAAGATCTCGATGGTTTGATTCTGGCGGCTTCGTTTCGGTCTGCCATTGTCAATTCACCTATTGCAGGAGAAATTGTCACTCAATTGATCAGTCAAGGATATTGTGATTTGATAGACATCATCCCATTTGCCCCAGAAAGAAGCATGTCTGAAGCTGACACAGTTTATAAGGTGAAATCAACCAAAAGCAAATCAAACGAGATGCCTGATTAATTCAGACATCTCGTCATTCTTACTTATTTTGTGTGGAGTATTGATAAATTTTTTCTGCTTTTTGCTGTGCTTTTTGTAGAATTTCAGCTTCATTGAATTTGGAAAAGATGCATTGGTTAAAAATGATTTCTCCCTCCACCATGACCATGGCAATATTTCCACTATTCCCAGAATAAACCAAACTGGCAATGGGATCATAACAAGGTGTTGTATTTGATTTTCTCAAATCTAACGCGATAATATCTGCTT
>JAHYJK010000174.1 GCA_019429225.1 Anaerolineaceae bacterium | reverse complement strand
ATGAAAACAGGGCAATCGTAAACATGATCCTTACTACGCCATTTTGCCCTTATGGACCAGCCATGCTTGAATCAACGCGAAAAAAAGCTGAAGAAGTTTTAGAACGGGAAACCTCGATCGATTTTGGCATGGACCCCTGGGATTTTTCAATGGTTGAAGAAGGTCTGATGGATGATTGGGGTCTATATTAATCCTGATTTAGATCAAAGCTTCTATTTTAGACTTATCCGTTGAGAACAAATCTGTTATCTCCAACGCGTGCTTGATGCGACCTTTAAATTGAATTTTTCCCTGCATATATGCACGAAGTGGATCTAATTCACCAAGAAATATCTTCAATATATCATCAGATGTAGCAATGAGTGAAAAATCCGGATTTTCTATTTGACCATCCTTAACACTACACGTTTGATCAATGATGCAAATCCCCCATTCACCGCCTTCTGTTCCGGTGGCGGTAATTTGAATATTTGCTCTGATATTTTTTGCATTTTCTGAGATAAATACTTTCGGAAGTACATCAATTAATTTTTTTACTGTTATGTCTACCATTAATTTCTCCAATTTTTAACTTCGCCAATCATACCATAGCATTTTATACTTCAAAAATAATCTTTTTGATAATAAAGTAATAATTATTGTCTTCTTCGATTAAATTTACTGTAAAGTTTTTTTTGTCAATCCAGTTTGAAACCACTTCTGGTTTTAAAAAATGACTGCGCATGAATAACAATTTTTCCATCACAGCTATTAATTTGACAGGAAATTTTCTGATGTCTGGTTCTTCTAGAATAAATATACCACCAGGTTTTAGCGCATTGAGAATTGATAAAATCGCTTTTTGATGATTTTCAACATGGTGTAATGTGTCAACCATAATAATTGCGTCAAAGTAATTCATTTTCAGACCTAAATTCTCTACTTTTCCACAAATACCAAAAATACTTACATTCTTATTTTTCGATTCCCTTATCATCGGTAATGAAACGTCGTATATTACGATTCGTTCAAAACATTTTTCCATTGCGTCAGCAATTCTACCCGTTCCTCCACCAACATCTAAAAGCAAGGAAGATGAATCTAATTCACAGATTATTTTTCTCCATGAAATATCCTGCCTGGGCTTTATAATGCGATCATAGATCCTGGCGACTAAACGAAAATCATCTCTCATATTTACCTCAATATATTTTTATCAAATTATAGTCGAATAAAAATTACCCTATTGACAATTTAGATATTTTGTTCTATTATATTTATTAGAATTTATTTTCTAATAAGGAGATTATCATGATCAACACAAACTCATTTACATCCAACATAAAATCTAATTTAAGCTACTGGTTCGCCAATAATCGTCTGTCCATCACTACATTTATTTTATTAATCGGTTTGATCGCTTTCGAAATGTTTAATTACAGTACAACTGATTTTGCATTAAAAGATCTGCTAGGGGACCTTAAGTTCGCTGGGTTCTATTGGTCAACTATATTAGCCATCGCATTCTGTTTAATTGATTTCGCTGGCATTGCCCGTTTGTTCATGCCAGGAAATAAAATATCAGATATCAAAGAAGATTGGTTCCTGTTTGGTGCTTGGTTTTTAGCTGCAACAATGAATGCAATTCTTACATGGTGGGGTGTATCAATGTCAATTGTCAATCACTCCATCATGAGTTCAAGAATTATTGACTCAGAAACCATTCATCTTGTGGTTCCTATATTTGTATCCATCATGGTGTGGGTAACAAGAATCTTGTTGATCGGTAGTCTGACCCTGTCAGATCAAAGAACTTCCCCAAAAAGCCAACCAAGAGTGGCTCGCTCAACCACACATGCTACTGTTTCACCTCGCTATAATTCTTCAGGATCAACTTTAACCGCTCGAGGTGCGTCATTACAATCCAAAGCTCCGGTGCAACCATATCCAAAACAATCTCGATTTAGCAATAGACCAGACCCTGAATATGTATCAGATCTATCCAGTTCAATCCAGCAACCCGTTTTTCAGGGGAGGAAACAAAATAATACACCTGTTAGAAGATTTTAGATTTTCAAAAAGTCAACACAAGCAGAAAATGCCTCATTTATTGTGGGAAAAATGAAGGCATTTTCGTTCATTAATGCATCTATTTTGTTCTTATTTTTTGCAATACCATAGACTAACATGTCTATGGTTAGTCCATCATTGATTAAGTTCTTGGATACTGTTTCCAAAGATTGTATTCCAATAGTTGAATCTTCAAATATGCACATATTAATCGGTGCAGGAAATCGGGATAAATAATCCACTATTTCTTTGTGTCGATTATTATAAAAATAGTCATAGGACCACTTTAAAGCATCATTTATGTCCAATCCACTTGATAAAAGAATAGCCGTCATGGCATGTACAGGAGAAGGTTTTACAAACTGATCCCCAGAACTATTTTTCTCTTTGCCTAAATATTCCAATGCGCCATAGCCCACACAAGGGATCTGCTCCAGCTGCAGGCATTTCAATGCTAATTCTGCTTCAGGATAATATAGGTGGGATTTTTCCGAGATCTTGCTATTGGAGAAGCTTGATGGTCTCGCAGTAATAACAGATGGAAAAATATTTTTTTCCGAATGAAGCCTTATGATTTTATTCCTTATTTCATCATTAACAAGAGGATTATCATATTTTACAAGGTAAGGCTCAGATTTAAGAATCCAATCCAAACCTGTTATTTCTTGAAAAATTTCACTGCCCAATGTTAAATTTTGAAAATATTGTAAAATTTCGGATTTCCAGATGTTTCTGGATTCCGTGAGCCATTCCTTTAGTATCCAGGAAATTTTCCTATTGACATGATGGAAGACTTTTGTGGATTTATTTTCAAAATTCTGGTTGATTAAAGAATCACAGGCTGAAACTCCATTTTGAAGAAAATTTTTTATCATCAAAATAGATGAGATTATTTCTTTTTGTTCTGGATAATATTCATGGACCCGAAAAAAATTATTACAATCGCTGTAATTTTCAAGGGTGGTGTCTGGTTGATTTTGGATTAAAGAAAGCTCGAGAATGATTAGTAAATATAAAGGGATCATATCCCATTCTGAAGTAATACCAATCGACTCAAAAGTGGATATGATTTCTTCATTGATTGAAACCTTTGAAAAGCCCAGTTGATTAAGAAAATAATGGGTCGTATCATAAACTGCTTTACGATAACCTGATGGATTAATTAAGACACCATCTATATCAAACAACAGAAAATATGTACCCAACAATTTCTCCTGAAATGTTAGTGACTTAAATCAGAGCTCCTGACTTCAGAAGCTCTGATCAAATCTCAGATCAATCCAACCTGTTTGCCAATCCTGCTAAAAATCTCCAAAACCGTATCCAATTGTTCATCCGTATGGGTAGCCATATAACTGGTTCTCAGCAATTGTCGTCCAGGTGATACAGCCGGGCTGATGATTGGGTTAACAAATATACCGGCTTCGAATAACAATTTCCAGGTTAGGAATGTCTTTTCATCGGATCCTATGAAGATAGGTATGACAGGTGTTTCGGAATTGCCAATATCAAATCCTAATTCTTTGAACCCTCTGCGCATCTTATCACCAATTTGGTTCACCCGCTCTATTCTTTCAGGTTCATCCCGCATAACTTGTAATGCTGCTAAAGCTGCTGCTGCGTTTCCTGGGGGAATACTGGCAGAAAAAATGAGTGATCTGGCAAAATGTTTAATATAATGCACTACATCAGCATCACCGGCTATAAACCCACCCAGGGATGCGAAGGATTTACTGAATGTAGACATAATTAAATCCACATCTTTTGTAACACCAAAATGATGTGAAGTGCCACGCCCACCACCAGTAACACCCATTCCATGTGCATCATCCACCATCAATCTTGCTCCATACTTTTTTGCAAGTGGAATAATTTCCGGAAGTGGAGCTAAATCGCCTTCCATGCTGAACAAACCATCAACGATGATGATCTTTCCCGATTCTTCTGGTAATGACTTTAAAACGCGCTCCAGGTGATTCATATCATTGTGGCGATATCGCTCAATTTTTCCATAGCTTAAACGGGCACCATCCACGATGGATGCATGGTCATCTTTATCCAGGACAACAATATCTTTGCTTCCAACAATGGCAGAAACCGTACCCAAATTTGCTTGCATGCCAGTGCTGAATACAAGTGCAGCTTCTTTTCCAACCCATGCTGCTAATTCATGTTCTAATTGTTCATGGAATTCTAAAGTACCATTCAGAAATCTGGAACCGGTACAACTGGTGCCAAAATGCTCAGTTGCCTTACATGCAGCTTCCTTAACTTTAGGGTGCGTTGTTAACCCTAAATAATTATTGGATCCGCACATGATTAATTTATGACCTTTGTACTCAACAACAGTTCCTTCATTTTCCGTTAATGGAATAAAATAAGGATAGAAGCCTTGTTTGATTGCGTCTTTAGCAGTTGTAAAGGTGGAGCATTTTTCAAAAATATCCATAATTTCCTCATTATGATAATGTTGGTGAATAAAATAGCAAAGTACATTATACCTGATTAAAAAATTGTTTGTTTATTAGAAATTTGCATTCTAAAGGAGATTGATATGAAAGAATATTATGGTGCTGTCGAAGCCGGAGGAACAAAATTTGTCTGTGTAATTGCAAATAATCCGCAGGATATTCTAGAGGAAAGCCGGTTTTCTACCACGAATCCACAAGAAACAATTGAAAAGACAATTCTTTTCTTCAAGAATGCGATCTATAAACACAAAATCAAAATAAAAGCGTTGGGTATTGGATGTTTTGGACCTGTTGATCTTAATACAAATAGCCCTACTTACGGATATATTACCACTACACCCAAACCTGGATGGCGAGAGATTAATCTATTACAACCCATCAATGCCGCTTTGAATATTCCAATTGCATTCGATACAGATGTAAATGCAGCAGCCATTGGCGAAGGAAAATGGGGAGCCGCGAAAAACCTGGATGATTTTTTGTATTTCACCATTGGTACCGGAATTGGCGGAGGAGCAATTATCAATAAAAAGCCATTACATGGGCTGATACATCCAGAAATGGGTCACATACGTCTGAATCAAGATTCATCAAAGGACTCATACTCAGGCAAGTGTCCTTTTCACCATAATTGTTTTGAAGGACTTGCCAGTGGTCCGGCCATTAAAGAACGTTGGGGAATTTCTGCTGAGAACCTGGATGATAATCATCCCGCCTGGGTTTTGGAAGCTGATTACATTGCCCAGGCTATGAGCACCTACATTTGCACATTCTCTCCGAAAAAAATTATCCTTGGGGGGGGAGTCATGCAGAAAAAACAATTATTCCCAATGATTCATGAAAAGACACAACAATATTTGAATGGTTATGTTCAATCAGATTATATATTTAACCGAATAGATGAGTATATCGTACCTCCAGGATTGGGAAATCAGTCCGGTATGTTAGGTGCGATTGCATTAGCTCAAAGTATGTAAATTTTTGAGGTTTCCTTAATTCCAAAGGTCTTTGATATTTGAATCTTTAAGCTCAATACGAATAATTCTTCTATTACGATTCACTAAAGCTTCATAATCGCCTAACGCTTGAGCATACATCAATTTTCCAAAAAATAATCCCATACCGGGAATTTCAATATCCTGATCAGGATTGTCGACGATTTGAATAAATAAACCATTGTCATGACCACCCTTATGCAATTGACCTGTCGAGTGCAAAAATCTTGGTCCGAAACCTAATGTGGTGGCATTTTGGGTCTGCAATAAAACTGATTGACGAAATGCCTGCAATTCTCTTTCAACTTCCTGAATCCTCGGTAAATAAGCATTGATGGCAATATAATCACCATCTTTTCGCAACTGTAGAAATGTTTCAAGGATCTCACTTAATTTCTTACCACCGAGATCGATACCGGTTTGATTAGTAAAAATAGTGGCGTTTTCGAAATCCAAAACCGGACTACCAGAATTGAACTTTCCGAATGATAAAAATTCATTAATTTTTAGTTTTGTTCGAGCCTTATTATCCTGAACATCCGGTTGATCAAACGCATTCACACCCAGAATTGCACAAGCCACTGCCGTAGCAAATTCCCAACGGAAAAATTCAGATCCCAATTCATAAGGTTCATTCATTTCATACGAAATTACAGGATGACCTGCCTTAACGATTTCATTGATTTTCTGTTCAAAAATTCCATCATTTTTCAGGTAAATAAAAATCCGATCTTGTGAGTAAAGGTCAATATTGACAAAAGGCTCAATGTCAATTGGAACAATCCCTTTTCCTTGTTTACCGCTTGATTCAGCAATTAATTGTTCCAACCATGATCCAAAAGATCGATATGGTTCTTCGGCAATAATGGTTAATTTGTCAATTCCTTTTTGGGCAGCTTCAGCAAGAATTACACCTAAAACCAAACCAGGATTTCTTCCGGCAGCTACTCCAGGTCGACAAGTACAGGCAAATTCTTTGGTTTTTTGTAAAAATGTCTCAACTTCAACACCTATTAATGCAGCAGGTATCAGACCAAAGACCGTTAATGCCGAGAATCTTCCTCCTACACTTGGATCTGCATAGAAAATTTTTCTAAAATTAAGTTCTTTTGCCTGGCGAGATAATTCAGTTCCTGGATCGGTGATGGCAATAAAATATTTTCCTGCTTCATCGCCAGCAAAATCTTGCATTTGATGATAGAAATACTTCAGGTAAGCTTGCACCTCTGTTGTTCCACCAGATTTGCTGGAAACAATGTAAATTGTTTTACCTATGGGATTATTTTCTTCAGCAAGTTTTATCTGGCGTGGATCGGTTGAGTCGATAATGGATAAATTCAAGCCTTCTGTGTGTCCTCTAAAAGACAGACTCATAACTTCTGCAGCTAATGAAGAACCACCCATTCCTAATAAAAGAACATGCGTAAAACCATCTTGAACAATTTCATCGCGAAATTTATTTACATCATTAATAATGTCTGAAGAAATAAAAGGAGCATCCAGCCATCCAAGCCGGTTCGGTATTTCATTGGACGATGAAGGATTTACATCCCAGACAGAAGCGTCTCTTTCATAAATTCTTGTAATGATTTGTTTTTTATCTAAATCATCAATCCTGTTTTTTATTAAATTGCTTAGACCCGGTAATTTATTCTGGATGGTTCTTTTTCGATTATTGATTGTGTCAAGTAACGAAATAAAAGCCTTTTCAAATGCATTTACTCCCTCATTTTCCAAAGCCTGGGTCACAGCATCAATATCAATGCCTAGATTACCCAGAGAATAAAATAATTCCCTTGCATCCTCAATATTTTTCCTGATTTTTATTTCTGCTTTTCCATGATCTCTGAATGCATCCAATGTCTGCGGTGGCATGGTATTGACTGTGTTTTCACCAATCAATTCTTCAACATAAATCACATCATAATATGCAGGATTCTTTGTCGAAGTAGATGCCCACAACGGTCGTTGAAATTTTGCCCCTTTTTGTTCCAAATGCTTAAATCGTTCTGAAGAAATAACTTTTTCAAACAGTTCATAAGCCAGTCTGGAATTTGCAACGGCAGCCTTGCCTCTTAATTCTAGAAATTGTTTTTGGTTTATCTTGTTGTCATTAAGAAGTGATTCCAGGATTGAATCAACTTTTGTGTCGACCCTTGACACAAAAAAGGAAGCCACAGATGCAATACCATTAATGGGAAGATTGTTTTTAACCCGATCTTCCAGACCTGAAAGATAGGCTTCAATCACTTCCTCATATCTTGAAACGGAAAAGATTAACGTGATATTGATATTAATTCCAGCAGCAATCGCTTGTCGAATGGCTGGTAAACCTTCTTTAGTGGCGGGAATTTTGATCATCAAATTTTT
>JAHYJK010000173.1 GCA_019429225.1 Anaerolineaceae bacterium | reverse complement strand
GTCAAGATTATCTTTAGTAATCACTTTATTGGCGGTCAATATTTCCTTTGGTTGGGCAATAGGCGTATCATGTCCTGTAGGCAAATGAATATTGTAGAGTGATAATGCACCATTGTCGCTCCCTGAAACTAAAATCCGTCCATCAGGAGAAAAGGCTAAACTATAAATACCACTCAATGCAAAGCTAGCTACAAGTTCAGCGCGTTGTGTATCCAAAATAAATAAATTATTTTCACCATGCCCAAAACCTGTCGACCAGACAAACAATTGGCCATCCGGAGAAAATGTAAAAGCTCTACAAGAATTGGGAAAGCCTTCTGTCAAAATAAGATCTTGTGAAAATCGATTTTTATTGTTTTTAATATCCCATAGGGTTATCCCACCCGTGTGGCATATTGCCAATAAATTGTTACCAGGAGAATAATTCATACCAAATATGGAAGCGTTGATAAAATCTACAACCTGCAACTTTTGCCAACTTTTCGTGTCCCAGATAAGTATAGTATTGTCTTTGTATCTGGAAGTTAGCATCGATCCGTCATTTGAGAAGGTCATTTCAGCAATTAAATCATTATGAGCTTCAATGATTTCCAGTTGTTTTCCGTTTATCGCATCCAATACATATAATTGACCTTCTTCACTGCCAGCGATAATTCCTGATCCATCTGGTGTAAACACAAGCCAAGTGATATCTGATCCTATTTTTACTGAAAATATATTCTTTTTATTTTCTACATTCCATAATTCAATTACCCCCCCCTCGCCTGTTACAACAGATTTAAAGTCAGGAGAGAAAGAAATCATATTTATTTCTGAAAAATAATTTTCATCAGCATAATATTTCGAGATCCAACCAATAGATTGACCAGATCCGATTGCCCACGCCTCAGTTTTCCCTTGCAAACCAAGTCCACCCTTCCAAACATCATACCGACCAGCAATTAGCTTTTCATCAGGTGAAAAAGTCAGCCCATTTACTGCTTCACTTTGCAAGGTTGATAGTAATTGACCGTCTTGCACATTCCAAAATCGTATTGTTTCATCAGAACTTGATGAGGCAATTACACGTCCATTAGTGGAAAATACTATTGATTCAAGACGACCATAATGATGGTCCAGGCTTCTAATCGTATTTCCATTTTGAGAATCAAAAAGAGTTATTGTTCCATATAGGGTTCCCATCGCCAATTTCCTTCCATCAGGTGAGAAAGTTAAGCATTTTTTATAAAATGACCAACCACCAGGAAAGCTGACTTCAATTTCAAGAATATTTTCCTTGGATTCTGCATCCCACAAGTTTATAGTATTATTCGTATGAGCAGTAGCAATCAACAAACCATCTGGGCTGAATTGCATTGTTGTTATCCGACGATCTGAAGAAACCAAAATTCCCCTCGACTGTTGCCATGTGTCAGTATCCCACATTTGTAAACTGTCGCTGTGGCCGCCTAACGCTAGTGATTTCCCGTTTGGAGAAAATCTCAAAAAAGATTCCCCCTGTGATCCTTCAATTTGATTTATCAGATTACCAGAGTCTATGTCCCACACGTAGACTGCATTTATGCCCCCTGCTGCAACCCATTTTTCTGTTGGTGAGAATGCTACACTGTAAATCGGATCATTAGTTTCCATTGTTAGCAATTGCAGTTTACTGTTAATATTCCACAAATTAACTGTCCCATCAAAAGAACCGGAAACAAGTATTGTGCCATCAGGATTAAACGCTAAACTAGAGACTGCCTTAGTGTGTTTTCCTAATTTACCAATAGGTTGCCAGTTTTCAGTACTCCACAAAATTACTGTTCCGTCATAAAATCCTGATGCTAACAACAACCCGTCTGAAGAATATGCAATCGATTCGACGGCAATACCTCTAGTATCAATATATTTTTCCTGGATTAGTGTCTCTGAATCAAAAATAAATATTCCCGAATCATTTCCTACAACAATATTTTTTCCATTTGGTGACCAAACAATCTCATTTATATTACCTAAACCGAACTGAAAATATTTCCGTAAATTTTTCGCATTTTCAGTTGATATTATCTCGCTTTGTTGTGATGACACATCAAAATCACCATTAATTATGTCCAGAACGTTTATTTGATCTGTCAATGTTGATAAAACTTCTTCTTGGGATTGAGTCGGTGATATTGGAACTCCATCTTCTAATATTTGGGCGGTTGATGAGTGGTTATTTATCGATGGTTCACTATTTATGTGATTCGGAACTGTCGCAGTTTGTGAATATTTTTGTTCACTGGGTGAAAATATAGTGCAACCAAATAAAAATGAGACACCAATAAGGGTCATGGCTATTCTGTAATTAAGTAGTTCTTTTTGTTTAGTACTTAATTTCCAATTAACTCGAAACATTTCAATTTTCTCCATCCATGAATCACAGTTTATTTCTACACTTATCGATCCATAACTTGCAGAAAAACATCTGAGCCTGTCTTTTCAGCTACTGATAGTTTTTTCCTGCCATCGTATTTAGAAATTGTAGGCTCTCTTGGTAATTTCGCGCAGAAACCACTTTGTTATGGTCGTTTCCTTATGTTTTCTTTTACTTTTATACATAGATAATAAATATCGTATTTGTAAAATAATGAACATTTCTCACTTGGCCGATAAAAACTTGACCATACCTAACAATATCTTCAATCGTTTGCAGTAACTGCGCAGCGGAAACCAATGTTGTTACTGCTTTCGTAGGGGCCATTATTAAGTGTAGTTCTACGAATGGAATTTCTCAGGTTATACCAATCATCTTGCCAACTTCCTCCACGATGAACTTTGTTTAACCCTGAAGAAGGACCTGTTGGGTTAGTGTAAGGCGATTCGCTGTAATAAGTTTCAGAATACCAATCATTCATCCATTCCCACACGTTCCCAGCCATATCCATAATGCCATATGGACTGGAACCTTCGGGGTAAACACCAACCTCGCTGGTGTCTCCCACACATGGCCTAGAAGTAGCATCATTATTTGAATTGGCCAAGCCGCAAGTCGGATCCTTATCACCCCAAGGATAAGTAAAGCTGTTTGTACCTTTGGCAGATTTTTCCCATTCTGCCTCTGTGGGTAAACGTTTTCCCGCCCAGGTGCAATATTCCTCAGCATAAAACCAATTTACATGAATGACAGGATAATTCGCAAAGGTTGGATTGTCATAATAGGTTTTTCTAGCATCAGATTCGAAAGACTTGGGAGGAAAGCAGGCACCCGCAGCGACACATCTTTGATATTGTGCATTTGTGACTAAATTTGTGTCAATATAAAAAGCATCTAGATAGACGGAATGAAGGGGTAGCTCATTTACTTCACATTGATTGCCACCATTGTGATCCGGATCACAACCCATTAAAAATTCACCGGCAGGGATTAATACCATACCGGCTATGTCTTCTTCACCATTATCGCTTAGTTCCTCAAAGGCATCTGCCTGATCATCTGATTCGAGATTAACAATACCCGATAAATCTGGAACCTTAAGGGCCACTAGAAACTTTCCGTAATCTGCGATGAACACAACCTTATCATTGATGACTTCAAAATTCTGAGCGGCCTGATATGAAGTTTTATACTCCCAGATGATGTCGCCATTAATGGCATCAATTGCGCAGACATTGTAATTACACCTACCATAAAGAATGTTTTTATCCACATCTGGAAAGACTTGATATCTTGAATCAATCCACCAGGTAATCTGCCCACTCTTTTTGTTTAGTGAATAAAGGTAATAATCATCTCTAATGATCACATTGTTTGTGAGGATGATTGGTGTTTGATTGTATTCATTGCGTAAATTAAATTCCCATATCTTGAAACCAGAGCTTACATCAGCAGCATAGATGACACTTAAACCGCCACTGAAATACGCAACACCATTATCGATGGCTGGGGGGCGTATAATGGGTCTTTCGACATAAAAACGCCATTTTTCCAAACCTGTCTCACCATCTAACGCTAGCAGTAATCCATAACCAGAACCATACTTTGCGCCAACGAAAACTAGACCATCAACTACAACCGGGGAACATGATTCATCGAAATCATTATTTGCATAAATCCATTTGACATCTTTGGTTTGCAGGTCAACTGCCATTAAATCAATGTCCGGATTATAAGTGTCGTTTTCGACCCGATAAAAGTAAATGATATCATTTTCTAAGAAAGGCCGATTGTTTCCTACGTTATATTCTTCTCCAAATGAGTAATTCCAAACTTCCTTTCCAGAGTTTTTATCGATTCCATAAAGGACTCCATTTTGAACAATATAGATTGTGTTTTCTGTAATCAATGGTGATGAACACAAATTGCCAATTGTGCAAGGAATATTGAATAACCATAACTCTTTACCAGAGTTGGCATCCTTTGCTGACAAGCCGTAATCCGTATTGATGTAAAGGACCTCATCTACTCCAACTAGAGAGCCGATAACTCTAGAAGTGAGCTCATTTTCCCAAATAATTTCAGGTTTTGGTTCAGGTGTGCTCGTTGGACTTGGATTTATTTTAGGGGTATTGGTAACATCAGATAAGAATTCAGGTGTTTTGGTTTTAATAGGGTCATATGTCGCTGTTTTGGGTTGATTTGGATCAATACTGGTTTTTCCATTTCCAATAGAAACATTATTGGCAAAACCAAGCGCAACTCTAGAATAAAGGTTGTACCCGTTCTCGAAAAAAAACAATAACTCATCCCCCTCAATCCCAAACCGAATAACTTCTGAGGTACCAAGTGCCGTCAGTTTAAGACGGTTTCCTTCTACTATTGAATAATCAAATGTGGTTGTTATGAGAAATGGCGAATCAGGAATCATAAATATGCCATCCGATAGGAATTCAATGTCATATTGAAATGCATCATAGCCTTTTTCAGATGAAACATACTTCCATTGTCCAAGTAAAAGATCCTCTGTTTTATCAAGCCGCCTTATGCAACCCACAAAAAGAGGAAAGAAAATAAGTAAACAAAGAATTCTTTTAAATATGTTCATGGAATTTACCCCAATAAAATGATAAGCAATGAATCGAAGGAATAACATGTCGGTTTATTAATTCTTATTTTATCATTGATCGCAAATTCATGTGTGTCCTAGGCTTTCAATTTAAATTATTCATAACCTGATTGGCTCCATTTTTCAATTAGATTTAATACAACAAAAAATGTTTATCAGGTGTATAATATCCGCAACATTCGTTTATGCGTTCTTTATTTATAAATTTCAAAAATCAGGAGGTCATAAGATGCGATTTGTCGAAAAGGTGAGGAAATCATTATTATTATCATTGGTTGTATTTATTAGTGGTTCTATTTTATTATCTGCCTGCGGCATTGGTTTTGCCGAAACCGACCTGACTGTGTATAAGGATAAATACAAGTTAGTAACTGTCATTAGTATTTCACCCGATCAAATGCGTATGATCGGCAGCCCTGATGTTTTTGAAAGTGCGCTGGAAGAAGAGGTACAAGACGCAAAAAAAGAGGGAATAAATATTACTTGGCGTGACCTCACCAAAAAGGATGGCTCGGTTTATCAGTATGAAGTCAGCACCGGATTTATTGATATATCCAATCCTTATGCGGATAACTTTTCCTGGCGTGAAATTCGTTACGATAAGCGGCAAGCGTATGAATTTAGATATTCGATGTTTTCTGGGCTGTTCAGTGGTTTCCAAAGTCTGACAATTACTTTACATGCTGGCAAAATCCTGGAAAGTAACGGCACTCAACTGGATGCTAGAACGGTTACTTGGGTAAACCCGACGGTTACGCCTTATGCTGTTGTGGTTCCAAAGGGATCCGCTACCTGGCTGCCATGGTTGTTGGTCATTGGATTAATTACAGGTGTCGGTTATTTCTACTTTCAATTAAACAAATCTGGGAGGTTGGTTGAGTGGGGAACGACAGTATTTAATTTCGGGAAATGGAAATATCAAGAATCGAAATTGGCCGGCGAAATAAAAACCCTTGAGCAAGATAAGGCCAACCTGATCAATGAGCTGGGCGCTAAAGCATGGAAGGCACGCGTTGTTGACCCAAAATATGAGGAACCTTATGGAAACCTTCAAGCATTTGATCAGCAAGCATCTGAGATCGATCAAGAGATTAAAGCACTCAACTTAGAATTGGATGAGACACGTAATACACATTTAAAAGTTGAGACTGAATATTCTAAACAGCTGACCCATTTTCAGAATGAATTGAAAAATGTAAATGCCAGCCTTGATAGGTCTCGAAAAGAACAGAATGCTTTTGAAAAAGAACTTTCAACTATCGAAAAAGAAAAAGAAAGTTTAACATCAGAAATTCAGGGTTATGAGAGAAAACTCACCCAGATTCAATCATCTGATGCGGAGGATAAGGAAAGCCAAACACTCGCGTTGTCAAGCGCGATTTCAACATTGAACAAAACCCTCATCGGGTTAACCGAAAAAGGGCCGACTCTTCAAGATGAGATGGAAAAATCTCGAATTGAGCAACAGCCTTTATTAGAACAGATTGATAATCTCAACATACAAGTCACCCAGACAAAGAATGAACAAAAAATTGCGCTTGAACCTCTTTCACAACAGATTAAACAGCTGGAATCAAAAATCCAAACCCTAAAAATCTCAGGGAATGACCTGCAGCAACAGATGAAAACGGTCATCAATAGCCTGGGGCCTTTGGTCGATTCAGCCCGGCCAGCGTCGGAAATTCTACAATCGAATTATGAGCAAATTGACAGGAAGAGCGCTGAGCTTGAGGGAAAAAACGAAGAGAATAACCTGATTAAAGCGCGTTTAGGATTAAGGGATAAAGACGCAATTCGGAATTTTTTCTTGGTCATATTGGGAACAATTGTTGCCATTGTCTTAATCGTCTTATTATTATCCACAGCTTTATGATAAAGATGTAGGACTGAAATGTCCGGGGGTGGGGTTTGCAACAGGTAAAGAATGTAGGTGATGCTTGAAATTCAAGCTGAGCGCAATGTTTTGTGGGCTATTACTCCCGACAATCTTATTATCGGGCTTCTTCACCCTGACGCCTCTTGCCACCGGGCCATCGCACCAAATCGTGGGTGAGGAACCAGGAGGCTTAGTCAGCAGCACTATTTATGAACAAACACCAACCCCACAGCTGCCGGTGCTGGCGGAAGAAGATGTAGAGCAATATTTACCTGCGGTCGCACAATTTTCCCATCCAGACAAACGGTCGACCATCGGTTCCCCTTACAACGCGCAAACCTTAATCACAAATTCCAGCAATTACGATGGATATCATGTCGAATTGCATGGGAGAATACTTAACATCCACCATTTTGGTGCGTATGCAATCGATGCTTGGGCTGATAGTTATGTGATTACTTTCGATGATGGCTCTGCCCTGATTCAGGTGGTTTACCGGGGAAGTCTATATCAACTTTCTAACGGTATTAAGGCATATGTTTCTGGTATGTTTGTGGCAGATGGCTCCGTGATTCATGCAGACATCGTCTCCGCGGATCTTCCAAAAACACCCTGGTACAAAGCGCTGCCCCCGGGCATGGTTCCCATTGGACTGTCGGTTATCCTCCTGGGTTTGATCGCAGTTATGCTTTTGATTCTTCCAAATAAGAAAGCTATGAGCGCGGTGTTGGTGTTGGTTATGTTTGGTCTGACCGGGTGCGAAATCCACATTGAGAACCACATCAAGCCCAATGGAAAAATCATCACAAGCATCCAGATCATGGAAACAGAAGAAAATGTCGACTTTTTCCGCAAGATTCCCGGTTTGGATCGCTATCTCTCGAGCTGGATCGCTCGTTCACGGGAAGAGGGGTCACTGATAGAGAATTGGGTAGAAGGAAAGAACGAGTATTTTTATGTCCAGAACAGCTACTCAGATTTCCAATCCTTCATGGCGATGCCAGAAGACCAAGGGGATGAAGGATCAGATTCTTGGGTGTATGTAAAATCCTACCCCGTCGGTGATGAAATTTGCTATCGATATTTAGCG
>JAHYJK010000172.1 GCA_019429225.1 Anaerolineaceae bacterium | reverse complement strand
CAGCACAGGGTATTGCCACGACCACATTACGTTCTGTCATTGGTGGGATCATGTTGGATGGTGTGCTTTCTGAAAGAGAAACTATTAATACTTCTTTGAGAATAAGACTTGATGAAGTAACGGAGCGGTGGGGTGTAAAGGTTACAAACGTAGAAATTCGAGAGATTACCCCTCCACGTGATGTTCAGGATGCCATGAACAGACAGCTAACAGCTGAGCGAACCCGACGTGCTGTCGTTACAGAATCGGTGGGTAAAAGAGAATCCGATATTAATGTTGCTGACGGTGAGAAACAAGCAGCGATTTTAAAGGCTCAAGGCGTTAAAGAAAGCTCCATTTTGGTTGCTGAAGGTGAAAGACAGGCACAATTATTACGAGCTGAAGGATATGCTGACGCGCTGGATAAAATCTTTTCGATTGCTAAAGGTGTTGATTCTCAGACAATGACACTTCAATATTTTGAAACTTTGAAGTCAATGGCCTCCAATCCAGCAACAAAGTATATATTCCCAATGGAGTTTACCAGTTTGTTGTCCGACTTTGTTGCCAAGAATAAAAAATCTGAATAATCTTTTGAGACCTCCCTGAAAAAGGGAGGTCTTGTTTTCCAAAAGAATGATCAACATCGAGACAGCTTCATTAAAAGATTTGAATAATCTACGAGAATTGGAAAGAATATGTTTTCCAATTGATAATTGGCCGTTGCTGGATTTGATTGGTGTACTGACTATTCCGGGTATGATCAGGTTAAAAGCAACTTTTATAAATAATTTTGTTGGCTTTATTGCTGGAAGTATCAATAACAGAGAATCTACTGGTTGGATTACTACAATCGCTGTTCTTCCTGAATTTCAAAATAAGGGAATTGCTCAGCGGTTGTTGGGGGAATGTGAAAACAGAATGAATGTTGCGAAAATAAAGTTGACTGTACGGAAAAGTAATTCAAAAGCGATTCACCTGTATGAGAAAAATGGATACTTTATCCTGGAAGTTTGGAAGTCGTATTATATTGACGGCGAAGATGCAATTTTGTTTCAAAAATTGTGTTGACATTTTCCGATAACATTCGTATTATTGAATTAATCAGGAGATTTCATGAAGACAATTGTATTATTGACATATTGAACTTTGAAGGCACGCTTTTTCGCGTGCTTTTTGTTTCTTAAACCTAAATTTCTTGAAAGGAGAATGAATACTAATGGATTATGGGATGATAGGAAAAATTGAAAAAGCTAAAAGATATGCTCAACAAAAAGATCGGTTCTCGGTGAAAAAATTTGAAGTTGAAGTAGGTGGCGAGAATAACCCCCATCTTGTTACTTACGATAATAGTCAATGGACCTGTGATTGTGAATTTTTTCGAAGCCGAGGTCGTTGCAGCCATACGATGGCCTTAGAAATCATTCTTGAAGGAATGGTTGAAACAAAACAAGAAGATTTATAAATAGAATTGTTACCAATTAAAAATGCTGTTTGTAAATTCATACGAACAGCATTTTTATTTTTGCGGAGAGAGAGGGATTCGAACCCTCGGTGGCCTAAAAGACCACAACGGTTTTCGAGACCGCCCCGTTCAACCGCTCCGGCATCTCTCCTCTAAAACGTTTTCAATTATAGCAGAGGAAGCTCAGATTTCCACATAATCTGATCGATCTGGAAAATAAACTGGGGCAATTTGGTTTTCTTCGAGTTTATCCATTAATGCTTGTGCAGCATTCTCTTCTCCATGAACAAGATACAAGCCTTTTAATGAAGCGCGGGTCCCCAACACATATTGGAGCAATTTATCCTGTCCTGCATGCGCAGAAAGACCACCGATTGTGGCTATTTCAGCTCTTCTTTCAAATAATTGTCCAAAAATCCTGACAGTTTTTTGGCGTTCTGCTAAACGTCTTCCTAAAGTATGAGGTGCCTGCCAGGAAACAATCATGATGGTGTTTAATGGGTTTTCTATGTTGTTCCTTAAGTGATGAAGAATCCTGCCTGTCTCTGCCATACCTGATGCAGAAATGATGATTGCGGGTCCTTTTACTTCGTTAATTTTCTTCGATTCTTCAACTGTTCGCGTGTAGTATAGATTAGGACTGGTGAGTGCTTTATGATTACCTTCCTGAATAAATTGTTTGGTTTCTTCATCAAATAAATGTGCATATTTTTTGAAAATATCCGTAGCATTGATTGCTAATGGACTATCCACAAAAATTGGAATGGGGGGAATATCATTGGCTGCCAGCATCTGATTAAGAAAAAATACAAGTTCCTGCGTTCTTCCAACAGCAAAAGCCGGGATGATAATCTTTCCACCCCTTGCAATTGTTTTCATCAATACTTCTCTGAATTCCAGGAACGCTGTCTCTGGATCTCTATGGTCCTTATCTCCATATGTACATTCCATAATCATATAATCTACATTTGAAGGCATGACAGGGTCTTTTAGTAAAGGTAGTCTATCTCTTCCAATATCTCCTGAAAACCACAATCTCGTTGTTTTTCCATTCTCTTTGATATCAAGCTTGATGGAGGCTGATCCTAAAATATGCCCTGAATCTACAAAGGTAGCATTAACTCCTTTAGCCACTTCAAAAGTCTGATTATATTCAAGAGGTGTAAATAAATTACACGCAATTTCGGCGTCTTCATATGTATATAACGGGTCTACAGGTGGTTCACCTCTTCGCGCTCGTTTTTTATTGACATACTGTACATCAGATTCCTGAATGTAACCTGAATCCCGCAACATGATTTCTGCCAGGCTGACAGTTGCAGAGGTAGCAAAGATACGGTTTGAAAATCCTTGCTTAACCAAATTTGGGATATTACCACTATGATCTATGTGAGCATGTGAAAGAAGTAATGCATCAATCTCTTTTGGAGAAAATTGAAAAGTCTGGTTGAATTGATACGTATCAGCTCGTTTACCTTGAAAGAGGCCACATTCTAAAAGAATTTTTGCTCCATTTACTTCTGTCAGGATTTGAGAGCCGGTCACTGTTCTAGCTGCACCTAAAAAATGAATTTTCATGTTGATTCTATCCCTTCAATTATTGAATAAATTTCGTTTCCAAATTTTTGGAAACGATAGGGAATATTTTGCATGATTTCTTGAATATCTGATAAAGCACAATTTTTTTTATGTGCAATTTGTTCCATATGTTCTTTTGGTAATACAATATCAGATTCAACCGACAACTCAATTCCTTTTATCTTTCGCCAATGTTTCAAAGCGTCGTATTTTTGTAAGAAAAGTTGATCTGGGCGAATTTTCTCTTTTCTATTGGTAGAGACCTGATTTAAACCAATTGTTATCGCTTGTAAAATTTGTTCACCATATTTTTGAATCAATTTCGGAGATAATCCGCTGATATTATTCAATTGATTTTCGATTTTAGGCATTTTTTTTGCTAATTCGACAATTGTCTGGTTTCCAAACACCTTGAAGGGTGGACGATTTAATTGTCTGGCTAGATTTTCTCTTAAGAAGTAGATCTCAATTAAGACATTTTCCTGTTGAGGAGATAATGAAGTCCCTTTTATGATTTTCCAATAGTGTTCGTTATTTTTGTTGTTGATAAATGCATCCACGCAAGTCATTCTATTGAAATCTTCAGTAGCTAATTCCCATTTATTATCTTGTTTTAATTTTTCAAGGAGTATCTTTCGTAAGTCAATCAGATAATGGGTATCACATTGTGCATACTGCAACATCTCTTTTGGTAGCGGTCTCTTTCCCCAATTTGCGCGTTGATATTTTTTTTCAACATCGACATCAAAATAGTCCTTGAGTAGTGATTGCAAACCAATTGAACGGAATCCTAGAATTCTTGATGCAATCATGGTGTCAAAAATATTATTGAATTCAAAATGGAAATCCCTTTTCAAGCACATTAAATCATATTCAGCGGCATGGAAAATTTTTTCAATTGCATCTGATGAAAAAATTTCATTTAATGGTGATAAGTCTTTCAGTTTAATCGTGTCAACTAAATAATCCTGCTCAACGGTGGAAAATTGGATCAGGCAGATTTTTTCCTGGTACTCAAAGAGACTATTCGATTCTGTATCAACACCAATGGAAGGTTGATTTCTTAAATCGGATATCATTTCCATAAGTTGGCGGGTTGTTTCAATTAAAATTGCAGGTTGAATGACTTTTCTTTTCATGTGATGATTATAATGCATTAGAAAAACAGTCTCTTTAAGAATGAAATATTAGAAAGAAAGTAATTAACAACAAATTCATTTCAAACAAATTCATTTCCCCTTTTTTCCTTGTTAAAGATACTCTATAATTAGTTTGTTATTAATAAATCTAAAAATTTTATCAAGATATTTAAATTATTGCGGGAGGGAAGATCATGAATGAGCGGATCTTAATCGTTGAAGATGATCAAGCCATTGTTAGAGTCCTGAAAAGGACATTAACTTATGAAGGGTATAATGTGGAAAGTGAGCTTGATGGTGAGAATGGTTATAAAACGTATGAAAAATTCCATCCCGATTTAATTATTCTTGATTGGATGTTACCTGGTATGGATGGATTGGAGTTTTGCGATCGAATTCGCTCGACAGAAGATAATGTCCCCATCATTATGTTGACAGCGAAAGATACGACCAATGATCGAGTAATGGGCCTTGATGCAGGCGTAGATGATTATATGGTCAAACCTTTTGAAATCGAGGAATTGACTGCTCGAATCAGAGCTTTACTTCGAAGAACGAAGTCTGAAAGAACCTTAACTTTGAGTATGGCTGACCTGGTATTGGATACTTCGACTCGCCAGGCAACTCGTGGGGGAAGAACAATAAATTTGACAGCAAAAGAGTATGATTTACTTGAACTTCTCTTACGTCATCCCAGGCAGGTATTAACCCGAGAAGTAATATTTGATCGTGTATGGGGATATGATTTTGGTGGTGAAAGTAATGTGCTTGACGTTTATATTCGGTATTTACGTCAGAAAATAGAAGAAAAAGGAGAAATCCGCCTGATTCACACCGTTCGGGGGGTCGGATATGTGATGCGCGAAACACCTTAATGTCATTACAATCAAAGCTGACATTATTATTCACAGGATTGATTGGGGGAGTTCTGGCAATTTTAGGATTATTGGTTTATGGTCTTGTAAACGCAATTTTATTGGATCAGATCGACCAACGAATATCCTTATCTGCACAAAGAATCATTGACGGATTAAGTGTGACACCTGAAAATCAGATTATTTCTGAAAGAATTTTTGATTTCCTGCCTGTTGAAAATCAGTATGTTCAGATTTGGAAAAATTCGAACCAATTATTATTTTCAAAACCCAGCATTTATTCCGCTGCTTTAGATGAAAACGGATTAAGACAGGGTCAAATTTTTTATCGAAATAGCAACATCGAAGGAACTCGCCTGCGAGTACTGACAGTCCCTTTAGAAACATCGCGTGGCCCAGTAGGTATTTTGCAGGTAGCTATTGACTTAACTCTTGTGGATATCACACTCAGAACATTGGCGATTGTTCTTGTCATTTTGTTGATCATTGCATTGATTGTTGCTGCCATTATCAGTTGGATCATGACAAAACAAACTTTAGCTCCTTTGATGACTGTAACTGAATTTGCTAAGGAAATTACTGAAACAAACGATCTTTCCCGAAGAATTCCCATTGAAGATCAACAAAAAGATGATGAAGTTGGCCAATTAATTTTTGCATTTAATGAAACTCTTGGCAGGTTAGATCAAATATTACAATCCCAAAAACAACTCGTTACTGATATCAGTCATGAACTGAGGACTCCTTTGACAGTGATAAAAGGCGAAGTAGGGTTGATGAAAAAATACAAACAATATGATCTTGAATCTCTGGTCAGTATTGAAAATGAAGTCGACAGGTTATCACGATTGGTGGGGAACTTGTTATTCCTTTCCCAGGCAGAGGCTGGTGAAATGCCATTAGACATCAAATATTTCTCACTCGATGAATTACTGTGCGAAGTTTTTCACCATGTTCAAACGCTTGCTGCAGACAGATTAGCAATTTCCTTCGAAAAAATGGAGCAGGTTGAAATGCAAGGTGATCGAGACCGAATTAAGCAAGTATTGCTAAACTTATTGGGAAATGCTATTCAATACACGCCAGAAGGTGGAAAAATCATCATAGAATTAGCAAATGATGGTGACAATGCAAAAATAAAAATTCAAGATAATGGGCCGGGCATCGCGAAAAAGGATCTACAGAAAATTTTTGATCGGTTTTATCGAGGAGAAAAATCACGCACCAGAAGCCATAGTTCAGGGTTTGGATTAGGTCTATCTATCTCTCAGTATATTGTCAATTTGCATAATGGAAGTATTGATGTTATCTCGGAAATTGGTGAAGGGACAACCTTCACTGTACTACTACCGAGGAAAACAAGTTCAATACCGGAATAAAAAATAATGGATTTCCCTATCCAGGAAAGATTTTTGAATAAACTAATGGAGCAAATTTATTAACCATTTCACTTGAGAGTGAGTTGGTTTTACAGATTTGAGAATAAAGATCTACACTTTTAGTATTTAATCTGGTTTGATCCTTTAAATTCAGCCGCCATAAACCAAACCTTTGAGACCATCCTCGTTCCCACTCAAAATTATCTACAAGTGTCCAATGAAAATATCCTTTAATTTGATAATTCAGGTTAGCTGCTCGCCAAACTTTGTGGACATGTTCGACCAAATACTGTGGTCGCAATATATCATTTGAATCTTCAATGCCATTTTCAGTGATGATGATAGGACAATTGAATCTTAATGCCCAGTGAATTGCTTTTTCAAATCCACCGGGAACATTTGCAATAAAACCATTCTCACTAATTTCGGATAATTTTGGATATGTTCTCTGGTGAAATAATTCTTTTGGTTTCAGTAAATTAAATTTTACTTCATCTCCAGAATAATAATTTAATCCAACAAAATCAAAAAACCCGTGCTCATCGGAAATTTTTTCATTTTTGAGAGCATATCGTAATTTGCCGAACTTGAGGGCATTCATAAAGGAATTGTTAAATTGATGGTCGAGGAATTTGGTCATCCATCTGTCAAAAGGATTATTCTCATTTTCAGGCCAAAAAGCTCGATAATTTATGGCTGTACCCACTCGACTATTAGGTGAAATTCTTTTTATTGTTGAATAAGCAGAAATATGTGCTTTGACCATATTGGTTAAAGCATTAAAACTGGATTGCAAACTATTTTTACCGGGGGGGAAATTGCCTTCAATATAGGCCTGGTGGGCTAGGACGTTTGGTTCATTGATCGGGATCCACAAATGGCAGTACTCTTTCAAGCCTTCAGCTACTTTACTCACAAATTTCTCAAAATAGGAAATAATCGAATCATTCTCCCAACCACCGATTTCGGATAGCCAAAGCGGTTCTGTGAAATGGTGCAAAGTTATCAGTGGAGAAATTCCTCTATCCCTTAGCCCTCTTAAAATCTCTCTGTAATGATCTAATGAATATTCATCCCATCTGTCAATTTCAGGTTGGATGCGGCTCCATTCAATTGAAAGTCGGTGTGCGTTTTGGTGTGTCAATTCAGCTCGATCCATATCTTCTTTCCATTTGCCGGACCACCAATCACAGGCCTTACCTGCTGTTTGATTCTCAAAAATTTTACTTGGAGTCTGTTCCCATTGATACCAATTTGTGTTTGTATTATTTCCTTCCACCTGATAGGCAGAAGTTGAGGTCCCCCATAAGAATCCAGAAGGAAAGTGGAATGTGGCAGTTGGCATGTGATTTATTATTCCTCGTCAAGTTTATTCATTATGGTATTTGCAAATTATAATTGGATTAAGGTTTTTGTTTTTTATATTATAAGGAGAAATCTGATGCAGGAAAAATTAGAGGTTGAAGTTGGTCCATTATTGGTAAAAGGAAATTACAAACTTGTTGTTGCAGAATCCTGCACAGGAGGATTAGTCAGCCATCGTATCACGAATGTTCCTGGTTCGTCTAATTACTACATCGGTGGTGTTTGCGCATATGCTTATGAAGCCAAGCGATCTTTAT
>JAHYJK010000171.1 GCA_019429225.1 Anaerolineaceae bacterium | reverse complement strand
TCGATATCCTGCATGACGACCTTGGCTTCGCCGTTCTGAGTGATGATGAGCGGTTCTCGTTGCTCGCCAAAATTCCGCACGATTTCGGCAGCATGAGCCTTCAGATAGCTGATTGGCTTGATCTGACTGGAAAGTTTCATGGTGTGCCCCCCTTTCTCAGGCATGACTGAATATAGTCCTCAAACAGGTCAACTATCAACATTGAAGACAAAGTTACTTCATGGTTCATACGGCTTTCTCCCAGCTCGATTCTCGAATCCGAGGGTTTGTTGGAAGCAACGGTAGTTGGCCAAGCATGGATCCCACACAAAAGCAGGATAACTTTTAGGATATCCCTATTGCGTCAATTAAATTCTCTCACTGCCCAGATGAAAAATATGATGACAATAACCAACATGATCCAGACCATAAGATCTCCTCTTCTGGAAAAGACAGGTTTTAAAATTAGTCCCTCATCCCGCCGCCAATCCACGACACAATAATGATGATCCAGAGAATGATCGAGATCCAGTTTTCAATTGACAACTCCATAGCGATTCGCGCTCGTCATTTCAGGCGGCTTTTGTAGCGCAGGAGAGGCACTTTCCGGTCGCCTGCACTGTGTCCTGCTTGCCGACAGCCTGGTAAATAAAATGAGAAAAGAGATCCACGAAGCGTTCGTTCCCCTTCAGTTCGTCTTCCCCCATGACAAACAGAATCCAGTGGACGAGTTCGTGGTAGAAGGTTTGCTCTGTCAGGTGTCGACCGGCAAAATCCTTGTTAATAATAATTTTCTGGTTTTGGTAGTCGGCCTTGCCGATACAGCCTTCCGGCAGATCGGTAGCGAACTCAACACGGATGGAAATACCGGCGATGTTGACTTCATTCGGAATGTTCATCGGCTGCTCCTGTCTGAACAATTTAACATCATGCTGGCTGGTCTTTTTTTCTTGAAGTGTGATCATGTCTGTCGCTCCTCCCCCTATTTTCAAAAAGGAATATCATCCATTTCATCAAGTATGGATCCAGAGTCAGGATCTGGCCAGGATACCGATTTCTCTCTGCTGGCTGGCGCTGTTTGGATGGCTTCTGGTTCAGGGCTCCAGAGCAGGCGCATCTGATCAATCTTGATATCTGACTTAGATCGTGTGATTCCGTCCTGATCTTGCCATGTACTGGTGCTGATTTTCCCCTCCACAAAGACCCGGCTACCCTTGGTGAGGATTTTTTCACACCTCAACGCCATTTTTCTCCAAGCGATGATTTTGTGCCACATGGTCGCTTCTCTCTGCTGACCATGCTGATCCACATAGCGCTCATTAGTCACCAGGGTAAACAACGCATAAGGTCTACCGTCGCTGGTATATTTCAATTCCGGGGCATTATCCAAAAGACCCATCAGAAAGACTTTATTGACAGACATCACTACCTCCAGTCGTAAAAAAAATTATCACCAGGGCGGATTTTCATAGCCCGTCGCGGGGTATCCATCGTCAATCGCCACATGGCCGGATTTGGGCTGATTGTTTGTGACTTGTGAGCCCTTGGTCAGTTGCATGTCATCAATCACGATTTCCGTAAGATTGCGCTTTATCCCGTTGCGATCTTCGTAGATTCGGTATTGAATCCGACCACTTAGGTAGACCTGTGCCCCCTTGTGCAGATATTTGCCACAGATTTCGGCGAGCTTTTCCCAGGCAACGATGTTATGCCACTCTGTCAGCGTCTGACTTTGCCCCTGTTTGTCTGTATAGAATTCGTTGGTCGCAAGAGTGAAGGACGCCACCACTGCACCGGCAGGTGTTCGTCTGAGCTCCGGGTCTTTGCCCAGGTGGCCAACCAGAATAATTTTGTTTACCGTGATGCCGCTCTCCTCATTGAACGTTGAATATGGCGTTGTTGCGACATCAATAATCGTCGCTGTAAAACCAGCCGCCTTCTTCCGATGCTCCCCAGGAATCTGTATAGCCACTGCTCCAGCTGATATAGTCAGCACGCTGCGCACTTAAGCTTTCTTGCTCCTCCAGTTCTTCTTCGTACTGTTCGCGCAACCATTCTGCGTATTCCTCTCTGCGCATTTGCTCAAGCTCCTCTGCTGTTGGCATGTATTCGTATCCGTGGTTGTCACTGTCATCAAGGTCATCGCCCAACACTAATGCAGGGTCAAAAAATGGATCACGATAATTAAATAGGGGCGCATGCAGATAGCCGGGCTCATCCTGGCCGATGGAGCCGTTGCGGTTGCTAATTGAGTGTTTCTGGTGAATCATGGCATCCTCCTTGGCCGTTGCATATTTTTGCGTTCTGCCATCACCTATAACAAAGGCCGTGCCAACTTTTTATTCGATGATATTTCAACTATTTAAGAGCAATGTACGCTTTTTATTTCTGGACGCTGGCATCATTGCAATAATTTATATTGTTATTAAACAATAGGTGTTGTATTTTTTGGCGATGAAAAACGTACTTTTCGCCTGGATTGGCGCTAACGATTTAAATTCGGCAAAAAACGATGGCGCGGAAGGCCTCGGACCTATCGGGCAGGCAGTAACGAAGCGGCTGTTTGATGATGTTGTCCTCCTGTCAAACTATCCTCGCTCAACGACTTCTCCTTATATTGACTGGCTTTCCGGAAAAACTGCCGGAACTATTGATCTTCGACAGGCTGACCTCAAGGGCAACCCCACCGACTATCGCGCCATCTATGAGAACGCCAAAGAACAGGTTCAGCAGTATCTGAACAAAGTTAAATCACCAGCCCAACTCACATTCCACCTGTCCCCCGGTACACCAGCGATGGCCACCGTCTGGGTGGTGCTGGCCAACTCCCTGTTTGACGCCAGACTGATTCAGTCATCCCCACAGCGTGGCGTAGAAGATGTCGAGCTACCCTTCGATATAGCGGTAGATTATCTGCCCAAACTGCTCAAAAGAAATGAGCGTAAAGTCGCCCGTCTTTTCAGTCAGGACCTGACTCCCGGCGGTTTTGAAGAGATCATTTACCAGAGTCCCGCCATGATCAGCCTGATTGGAAAGGCGCGTATGGTTGCGCCACATCCGGTACCGGTGTTGATTGAAGGGGAATCGGGTACCGGCAAGGAAGCATTGGCCAAGGCCATCCACACCACCAGTCTGCGCAAGGGTCGGTTTGTTGCCATTAACTGCGGAGCCATTCCGGCAGATTTGTTTGAATCAGAACTGTTCGGATATAAAAAAGGGGCTTTTACCAGCGCAACTACAGACAAATCGGGCTATATTGAGGAGGCGTCCGGCGGAACATTATTTCTGGATGAAATCGGTGAAATGCCACTGCGCATTCAGGTCAAGCTGCTACGCTTGTTGCAGGAGGAGAGCTACTTCCGAGTGGGGGATTCCGTAGAGCGCAAGGCCGATATCAGGATTATCTCTGCAACCAACCGCAACCTGATGCAGGAAGTGGCGTCTGGCACATTTCGTGAAGACCTGTTCCATCGCCTGGCGGTGGCGATCGTGAAAGTGCCGGCACTGCGTGAACGTGAAGGGGATATCGGCCTGCTGGTCGATCACTTGCTGGCGGCTGCGAACAACAAGTTGGCAACCAGCAATACCGGCAAACAAAGGCAGCTGTCGGCGGCGGCCAGGGCGATTCTGCTCAAACACAGCTGGCCGGGTAACGTCAGGGAGCTACAGAATACCCTGCTGCGTGCTGTCATCTGGTCTGCTGATGAGATGATTGATGGTGAGTCAATGCAGGATGCGTTGCTGCCCACATTGCCTAAGGCAAGCAGCGAGAACCCTATTCTGGACAGACCGCTGGATGATCAGTTTGATCTGGACAGCCTGATCGCGGAGGTGGCCAGGCACTACATCGGCAGAGCCATTGAACAGACAGGCGGCAACAAAAAAAGGGCTGCTGAGAAATTAAACTTTAAGAGTTATCAAAGGCTTGATAATTGGCTGAAAAAGTATCAGGCCTGAAAACATAAGGAGTTATTTGTGATAAACGGACTTTCACTTGAAAACTTTAAAGCGTTTGCGAATAAACAAGATATACCAATGGCTCCTATCACGCTGATTTATGGTGAAAACAGTTCCGGAAAATCTTCCATACTTTACTCTCTGCTACTACAGAAACAAACCATTCAGGAAAGCAGCAACCCCAACACTGCCCTGTTATATAAGGGTTCATATACCGATCAGCAAAATTACAGTCGCTGTGTAAACGGTAGAGACGTGGATAAAGAAATTGAAATATCCGTTAAATTCAGGCCAATTTCATTAACTGAAGAAGATATGATGTTGTATCCTGTCTATGCATTTATACCCAGTTATCCTGTTGATGCCCTCTTATCTGAAACAGAAGAAGAATTTCTTAATGAACTCGAAAAATCAGGAGTAAATCTAGAAGAAAAAAATAGATACTATGATTATATTGATTCAAATTTTACAGTTTTTTGCACTAGATATAAGAATGGAAATGAAGGAACTAAGATTTATAGCTTAACCATAAAAAACAATGAAGATGTTGTAGCCAAAATTGAAAAATTGAAAAATAAAATTGAGTCAATAAGTGAAGAAGGTTATGAATTTCCATATAGCATACAATATGGTTTAGATTTTGATACAAATTCTCCTGTCAACCACGATATTTATGATTACTATATTTCTAGAAAAGAAGCGATATCTGAAAGTTTCATAAGAACAATCTATTTTTCAAATAAGTACAAAAGCCATGCCCGTGACAAAGAATTTATTGATTACGAATCATTTATGAATAATTTTTTGCCAAATATCCATGATTCCCTTTGCCTTTTGAGGAATGGGGTTCCTGTTTATTCAGAATCTAAATCGCCATACTACAAATCTGTCATTCATTTCTTATCAAAAAACTACGAAAAAATAATTAGAGAAATATCCTACCTTGGCCCGCTCAGGGATAATCCAAAAAGATTTTCTGATACAGCGAAGGATATTTATTTTGACGTTGGTACCCGTGGCGAAAACACAACCTCAATTCTATCTCGAAGTCCAGAAGTTATCGATGGAGTCAATAGATGGTTGCAGCGACTTGGAATGAACTACGAGTTGACAATTCGTGAGCTCAAAGAAGATGAAATGCTTGCCTTTGGTGACATTCATACTCTCCAGGTTCATGATTTGACAAACCGAACTCCCCTTACCTTATGCGATGTGGGTTTTGGCATCAGTCAAGTTTTGCCAATCTTGACACAAGGTCTTATTGCCAAGGAAAACAGTTCCGTCTTGATAGAACAACCTGAAATCCATCTCCATCCAAAGATGCAGGCTGAACTCGGTGATTATTTCGTTGAAAGATCGAAAGAATGTCAATTTATCATCGAAACCCACTCAGAACATTTACTCCTTCGATTAATGCGCAGGATCAGAGAAACAACAAATGGGACAATCGAGGATCCAAAATTGCAGCTAAGACCACGGGAAGTCTCTGTGCTGTATGTGGAGAATAAAAATGGTGCAGCCACTATCAGGCAGATGAAAATTAGCGAAGACGGTGACTCTTTTGGAGAGTGGCCCGAAGGCTTTTTTGAAGAAAGAGCCAAGGAGTTATTCTGATGTTGCGTGAGTACGCCGTCGAGCCAGAATGCCTTAAAGACTGGCAAAACTTCAGATACCTGATCGAAAACTTTGGAGTCTCGCAAGGGCGCCTGATTTCAAGGTTTCCTTCAAGCTGGATGCGAATGACATATGACGCTTGCAACGGGTTCACCTTTCAGCAAAGGAAAAAACTGGAATACGAGTTGGAACGAATTAAAAAATCTGGGATGATCAAATCCCAAAGAGATTATGACGTTGCTGAACCATGGATAAGGAATGCATTGATTCAACAGGAGAGAGGTAAGCCATTTTACGCGATCCTTACCAGTTCACCATTCCCACTCAATTGTAGGGTACTGGTTGCTGATCAGATTACTGCCGAAAATCCTCTTTGGAAAGTATCGCGACAAGATGACTGTCCTCGTACCCCTGAAGCCCTCGGCAATGCGACAGAGAAATTTTTGCAGATTTCCGATCGCATCATTTTTGTCGATAAAATGTTTGCCCCATTAAACAGCCGATGGCAGAAATTGCTCGTTCACTTAATTAAGTTGGCAACAGTTGGACGAACAAATCCACCCGAGTTTGAATACCATACACAATTTAACTCGAAAGAAAACCAAAGCCCCCAGGATTTTTCAGATGAATGCTTTCGGTCTCTTTCGCCGTTGCTCTACAAAGATATCAGCCTGAAAGTTGTTCGATGGGACAGGCACCCTGACGGTAATTTTTTTCACGCCAGGAGTATTTTATCTGATAAGGGAGGCATAGACATCGACTGGGGGCTTGATGTTGGTAAAAAAGGACAAACTACAAGAATCACCTTGATGGACGATGATGTATGGGAGCGAAATTGGAACAGTTTTCAACCTGGATCAGAAGAGTTTGAGTATATAGATACTGTAATAATACACGGTTCAAGACAGGGTTGAGCGTAACCTGCCTTGCAGCTGCGAGTCATTTATAGAGAACGTTTAACGGAGAACGGAAAAAAATGTCAGAGACCACAAGTATGAATCGTGATCACGTTGCAAAGATATGGCTTTTTCGTGGACTATCTGACCTATTTTTTGCTTTTGACAGCGACAGCCCGGTTTTTGAAGATAACGCTCGATTCAGCGAGATAATGGGTTTGGAAAAGTTTCTAAAAGCTGTACTTCTATATCAGCGCCATGCCGAGTGTGAAGCGCATCCGCAGGACAAGAAACGAGAGAAACTCAATAAAATTGCCATGGATTATGGCCATAAATTTGAGGTCATGTTGAAAGCGCTTATCCATGCTGGACTCATTGACATTGAGCAGATCATACAAAACATTTATGGCGGGTACAAAGGGGAGCAACTAGGTTATGCTCTCGAGAAAGGCTATCTGGAGACAAGATATCCTGTTCCCACGCCAGTTTCAGACAAATTTCCAATTGAAGAAACTGACTTCACTAATGATCCACTTTCATCATCTGGCATGACAAAGTTTATTTATGCCTTGTGCAATGCGTGCTTTTTTGAGTTGTCGCGAACAGTTGACTTCACGGACATGCTGCACCAATTCCGTGAAAAATTCCAACACAGAGAGTCTTTCTCTCGCTTTTGTAACTGCTTCTGGGAGGCTCGATGCAAACAGTGACCTCTAACCCAGCAATCAAGTGGGAATAAGCTAAAGCTCGCAGCACTTTAGCTGCACGTTTGTTAAAACAACCTTTTCCAAAACTCACCATCCACTAACCACGAAACGCCCCCGGTTACCAGATCGGGTTGAGCGTAACCTGCCTTGCAGCTACGAGCCATTTATAGAGGGTGCTTAACGGAGAACGAAAAAAATGTCAGTCAACAAAATCATGCTGGTCGGCCACTTAGGTCAAGACCCGGAAAAACACACAACCCCGTCTGGGGTTTCCGTCACCACATTTTCTCTGGCAACCAATGAGCGCTTCAAAGACCGCGATGGTCAACAACAGGAAAAAACCGAGTGGCATAACATTGTTGCCTGGAACAAACTGGCGGATATCTGTGCCGAGTACCTGCACAAGGGCAGTCAAGTGTACATCGAGGGGAAAATTCAAACCCGCAAATGGCAGGATCAAAGCGGTCAGGATCGCTATACAACGGAGATCATTGCCGGTCAGTTACAGATGCTGGGGGGCAAGCCTGACAGAGGCCAGCCGAGCAAACAGCCTCCAGCGGCACGAAAAGACTCCTGGAGCGCACAGCCAAACAAGGATGATAGCTTTCCGGATGATTTCAACTCAACAGTGATTGACGATGACATTCCTTTTTGAGGGGTATTAAGAGTCGAGACCACGAAATGGATAAAAGGTCTTCAGTCCCATAACTCACCACTTCTTGAACACGAACACCCCGCTTGAGGATTCAGACCGGGTTTTCCTATATTGCGTCTATTTCAATTTCAGGAACCAAGTTGGCAGCAGTTCCCAGAGCGATAGACAGATGACCGGCTTATTCAGTAATCGTCTGAGTATTCCGGTGAAAGTGGGCCAGTCGTTCTGATTTAAACTGGGCCACCTGTCGGAGCGAAGTGATTTGCCCAAGAA
>JAHYJK010000007.1 GCA_019429225.1 Anaerolineaceae bacterium | reverse complement strand
AAGTAGGCGTTGTAGCCGGTCACACGCACCAGCAAGTGGCGGTAATTCTCAGGGTTTTTCTGGGCTTCGCGCAGTATATCGGCATTGATCATGTTGATCTGCAATGCAGTACCGCCGTTTTCGATATAACCACGCAGGAAACCTTTGAATTTCTGCTTGTGTTCTGGATCGCGCACCAGGGATGGACTGAAGGACATGGTGTGGCTACCGCCGTTGGGCAGCAGGTTGATGTAATCTTCCCAATCGCCGATGCCATCAGGGGCTTTGCCACCCAGCACCTTGCCGACCGAGTTGACATTGGCAGTGGGTCCGTAGATATCGGCACCATTCGAGGGGCACAGGGCGTTGCTGAGGAACTGTCCGCGTGGTCTGCCATCTGGGCTGGCGGGTAACACAAAGCTATCAGCTACCCAGTAGTTCCAGCTGAGCATGCCCGGGCGGAATTGACGCTGGGTGCTGCGGGTTTTGTGTTTCCAGGCTTCTTCGCTCCAAACCTGCATGACATGATATGCCAGGGCATCGGCCTGTTCGTCATCTCGGCCGTATTTGGGGGCTTTGTGCTTGGCGCGCGCCTGCAGCACTTCATGCCCAACCCAGTTATCACGCAATGCCTGCACCAGCTCTGCCATGCTGCAGATTTTCTCGTCAAACACCAGATACTTGGCCGCCAGCAGCGAGTCGACCGTGGTGGCATAGGTGACAGCTTCGATGGTTACGAAGCCTAACTCCGCGCCACCCTGGGTAACATCCAGGCCTTTCTCAGCACAGCCTTTCACGAGGCAGGAGAGATACGGGGTGGGAGAGAATTTAGCTCGAAAGGCTTCTCCCTGTTCGTATTGATCGACAATACGCTGGATGATGTGTTGGGTCTGGGTGACGTACGCATCCCAGAATTGCTCCCAGGTGGTGAAGGTGGTTGGGTCGCCGGTGTCTGCCCCCCAGCGTTGCGATTTTTCGGTTTTTCCACTCATCGGATCGGTGAAGGGCAGCAGATCATAGCCACCGGTGAGTGTCAGCTCGACGGCTTTGAGTAGATTTAGATTGGCATCCACGGTTCCGGAGCGGTCGTTGCCGACCATGGTGTTCTCCAGGCAGCCGACCGGGGCATACTCGTGTACGTTGTCCTTGTTGATCAGGTGTTCGACCCCGGCTTTCTTGGCTTGCAAAAGCATACCTGCCATGGAGCGCTCATCAAAATTCAAGAGGAAAGGTGCCCCCTGGCTATCGGCGACCATCTCGACAACTTTATCCAGCAGGTCATCCGGTGATCCGCGATGCAGGCGCACATTCGGTTTCGGCTCCAGGATCGGACTCATCTCATCGATCACATCCAGGATGATATGGGTTAACTCGTTGGTCATGTCCAGACCGTTGGGCCCCATACCAGAGAGGGTCAGCAGCTGCCCATAACCGGCGGTGATGCCCTGATTGCCCCCGGTGCGGATCATGCCATCGTAGGCGGTGTTGGCGTGCACCCAGAAGCATTTGAGGATATCTTTTCCGAACTCAGGATCCATGCCTTCCTGAACCGATTTTTTCCAGAAGGGGTACAGGAACTGGTCGATGCGTCCAAAGGAAACACCGGGTCCGGGATAATTCTCATCCGACATGACCAGCATATGCGTCAGCCACAGGGATTGAACAGCCTGCCAGAACGTCTGCGGGGGATTCCAGGGCACGATGGCCAGGTTTTCCGCCATTTGCAGGAGTTCCGCTTTACGCAGAGGCTCTTGTTCGGATTGAGCCAGCTCCAGGCACAGCAGGCGATATTTTTCTGCCAGGTCGCGTGGCATCTGCGAGGCGGTGATCATGGCACGCAATTGGGCACCTTTCGGTCCCTTTTGATCTGTCTGACTGAGGGTGTTATATTTATCGGTCAGGTCAGCATGAATGCCAGACCAACCAATTTCCAGCACACGGGCATATCCCGGGATCAGATGTCCGCTGGTGGGGCCAACATTGCCGTAACCATGATTGTGGAACCATAACAACGCCTGGCGCAAGCCATCTTTGCCTTCGATCAATTGTAGATACTCTTTGGTCTGCTTTTCATCCAGGCAGGCGGAGGTCATGATGTTGAAGCGTCCCCCCGCGATCAGGTCACCGGGCAGGATCTCCTGTGGCAGGTAATTGACCATCACTTCCTTCACAAACCAGGCGCGTCGTTCGGGCAGTGACCACGACCAGAAGTCTTTGTCCAGCTGTACCGGGCTGGCAGTTTGCTTGAAAGCGCTGCGGAAAGTTTTCAGGAAGCTATACGTTTCCGGGACGATGTGGAAACTGATCTCCTCGTATTGGAAATCCCAATCGGTGTCAGTCGTCCAGGAGGTGTACTCGTTATTCCAGCGGCGGTTGACTCCCTGAAAATAATAATCACGCAGCCATTGGATGCGGGGTGATAAATTTTTGGTTTGCTTAATCTGATAAGCAGTTGTGGTAGTCTCCATAGGAACCTCCAATTATTTAACTGTCAAAATTTAAAGGATAGGGTAATGATCAGGAAAGAGGTAATATCTCAAGTAAATGTGTTTCACCATGTTTGAGCATGGTTGCCATGATGTGGGATGCCTGTTCCGGGTTTTGCTGGGCAATTGCCTGGTAAAGAGTTTGATGGAATACAATCAGTTCTTGTGCTACTTCTCCATCGGCAAAGGCACGATAAAATGCACCGGCAAGATTGCTATGAACCTGCTTGAGTGAGTTGAGGATCAAAGCATACATCAGGTTACCGGAGGAAGCGGCTATCAGTTGGTGAATATTGAAATCATACTCCACCAGCGCCGGGATATTGCTGGGAAAAAGGTTCTGGCGCTCTTTCAGCAGGGACTGAAACTCAATCAGGTCTGCTTCCGTGCGGTTGAGGGCTGCCAGACGGGCGGTTTCCGTCTCGATGTGTAAGCGTGCCTGGATCAGACTGGTAAGCAGCTGCGGCTGGTACACACCATCTTCATGCTGCATAAGTGTCATCAGTAAGGCCATCGAGCCATCACGTTTGAAATCACAAACGAAGACACCATGCCGGGGTTCGATCCGAACAAGCCCTTTGGCATCCAGGGCGACAACCGCCTGATGCAGAACGGGCCGGCTCACCCCTAATGACAACGCCAGATCACGCTCGGAGGGTAGACGTTCCCCGGGAGCCAGGTCGCCAGAGAGGATCAGCCCTTCGATTTTGCGGATGCAGGCATCTTTAAGGCTGATGGATTGAATGGGATCAATGGTCTTAATGAGATACTCCTTTTAAACTGGTAAAACCACCAGCCATTAAAAAGAGTATACAGAAATTGGTGGTGAGAGTCAAATGGGATTATGTTTGAAATTTCGAATGTTATGACGAAAAAAATCGTTATAATATTGATATGGTATTACGGAATATAGATTATTCACAAAAAGAATTGCAGGAATTTTGCCAACGCTGGAGAATTACCCGGCTGGAAATATTTGGCTCAGCCATCCGGGATGATTTTAATGAAGAAAGTGATATTGACCTTTTGGTGGAATATCATCCTGACTTTCATCGCACATTGGTCGATATGGAAGAAATGCAAAAAGAGATTGAGGAAATTTTTCAAAGACCTGTTGATTTAATCACGAGAAAAACAATTGAAAGTAGCCAGAATCCTTATAAACGACAAAATATTCTTGATAGTGCGGTTATTTTATATGGATAAAACAAATAGCTACCTTTTTGACATAAAAATCGCCTGTGACAGGATCCAACTATTTATAGAAGGAATGGATTTAACCAAATTCACTACAGATTTCATGTGTCAAGATGCAGTTATCCGAAGAATCGAAATTATCGGAGAAGCTTCGGCCAAAATAGACCCATCATTTCAAGAAGCTCACCAAGAAATTGCATGGCATCGAATGAGAGGAATGAGGAATCGTTTAATCCATGATTACAACGAAATCGATATTGAATTGGTTTGGCAAACTATTCAAGTTGATATCCCGGATCTAAAGAAAAAAATTGAGAGGATTTTAGAATAGAACCTGGATGTTAATCTAAAGATTTAATTTCTATTGCAATAAGTTATCATTTTTGATAATATAATGATATGAAATTTGATCAGTTATTAAAACTTGTCGGTAATGAGCCTATTTTCGAGAGTTCTTTGCTCTTAGCCGGTGATGTCAAACCAGAGTATCTGCGCATGCAACTCAGTCGCTGGGTTAAGGCTGGGAAAATTCATCAGCTAAGGCGTGGCGTTTACACGCTGGCTGCCCCGCATCAAAAGCAGAACCCCCACCCGTTTCTGGTTGCTAATCGTTTACAAACTGCTTCCTATGTCAGTCTGCAATCTGCATTGTCTTTTTATGGCATGATCCCGGATATTGTCCAATCGACCATCAGTGTTACCACTGGACGAACAGATAGGTTTCAAACTCCCCTAGGCAATTTTGAATTCAGACATATCCTCAAAGAATATTTTCGAGGATATCGATGGGTAGATGTAGGGGGGCAACAGGCATTTGTGGCGATTCCGGAAAAAGCGATTTTGGATTTAATTTATCTGCAACCTGGTGGAGAAAAACCGGAATATATTGCGGAATTGCGCTTACAGAATCTTGAGCAACTTGATATACAGGAATTATGGAAGCAATCATCATTTTTCAACAAACCTAAAATGGAAAAGGCTGTCAAGGTTATTGAAATGTTTGTAAAACAAGAATATCAGCAATATGAGGAATTATGAAAGATTTCTTACGTGAACAAGTACAAAAAGCAAACACTCCATTAGAAGCACGAAATCTAATACGAGAGTATCTTCAGGCAAGAATTCTCTCTGATTTACAACAATCTGGGGCAATGATTCCACTCGCTTTTCATGAGGGAACAGCCTTGCGGTTTCTCTTTTCGCATGGACGATTTTCAGAGGATTTGGATTTTACCCTGGAAGGCGATAAAGCAAATTATCACTTCCGTGAATATTTACGCTCCATTCAATCGATATTAACGAAAGAAAATTACCAAATCACTATTCGCGTTCAGGATTCAAAAATTGTAAACAGCGCCTTCATTCGGTTTCCAGGTTTATTGTACGAGTTGGGTTTATCTTCGCAACCTAACGAAGTAATCGCAATTAAGTTAGAAGTCGATACAAATCCACCAGCTGGGGCTGTGCTGGAAACAAGCGTTATTCGTAAATTTGTTCTTCTTCTACTTCATCACCACGACAAATCCTCTTTATTATCTCGAAAAATTCACGCAATTTTGCAGAGACCATACTTAAAAGGCCGGGATATTTATGATTTATTTTGGTATCTAAGTGACCCAAATTGGCCAGAACCAAATTTGGAATTGCTTAACAATGCATTATTGCAAACAAATTGGACAGGGGGAGTTGTAGAGGAAGAAAATTGGTGTCAATTGGTTAAGGATCGTATCCATCAAATGAATTGGTCAGTGGTTTTGGATGATATTAAACCATTCGTTGAATCTTCCTTTAACTTAGCAATATTAACCAAAGAAAATTTTCTCAATGTACTTCATTAATCTTAATTCAAAAAACACTTTAGAAATCTGTGTAACTGATTTCAATTAACCCTTGCAAAACTTATAATCTTGATTATAATTTAGATAAGTCTAAATAATAATTTATACAAGGTTAAATATACTATGTTTGAGAATTTTTCATGGATTTTGTTTTTTCTGATTTTTCTTCTGTTATTGGTGCTGGTATTTTTCCCGCAATATGGATTGAAAGATCGCTGGCAGCGCTATAAAATCGCCAACAAACGTGTACTCTTAGAAGATGCGCTGAAGTACATTTTTGATCAGGAGCAGCAGGGTCACACAGTTGGTGTGGATGCGCTATCAGGCAAGCTGAAAATCAGTTCGAAAAGTGCTTTTGAGCTGATCGAGCAAATGACCGAACAGGGCTTGATCACCACCCAAAAGAATCATGTGCACCTCAGTGACGATGGTGAGCGGTTGGCTTTACAAATCATCCGTGCCCATCGTTTATGGGAACGCTATTTGCTGGACGAAGCGCGTATGCCGCTGGATCAGGTTCACGATCAGGCAAAACGCCGCCAGCATGGCATGACCCAAAAGGAAATTGATGAGCTGGATGCCTCCTTAGGTTATCCGCTCTCCGATCCACATGGAGACCCGATTCCTACAGCTGCAGGCACTTTTTACCCACATGAAAAGGGCATTCAGGTGAATGAGTGGGAAGAAGGGGTGTTGGGAAAAATTGTCCACCTGGAGGATGAGCCAGCAATAGCCTTCGCACAGATTATGGCTGCCGGGTTGAAACCTGGTCAGCTGGTACGTATTTTAGAAAAAAACCAGAAGCGGGTGATCCTGACAGATGGGGAGCAGGAATTTAACCTGGCGCCCGCCGTAGCAGCCAACGTGTATGTGCTGCCACTATCCAAAGAAGAAATGGTGCAAAGAGATGCAATTCCTTTAAGTCAACTTCCCACCGAAATGGAAGCTGAAATTGTACGCTTGGATGAAAGTTGTCAGGGGTTTACGCGCCGGCGTTTCCTGGATTTGGGATTAACGCCCGGTACAAAAATCTATCCGGAATTGGATAATTCATTTGGAGATCCACGAGCCTATCGGGTGCGCGGAACTTTAATCGCCCTGCGCAGTGATCAGGCAGAGGACATATGGGTTACACCCATGCAGGTAACATCGTAGAGGAGGTAAATGATGACAATTCATAACACCAGTGGATGCGAAGGCTGTCCGATGACGGCACAGCTGGAGCAAATGGGTTTGAAACTGGATAAATTTGACCGGATTGTTGCCTTAGCCGGTAACCCGAATACAGGAAAATCTACCTTATTCAATACATTAACGGGCTTAAATCAACATACCGGTAACTGGCCGGGAAAAACGGTCACCCGTGCGGAAGGCGGTTATGTGTTTCAGAATGTGCGCTATAAACTGATCGATCTACCAGGTACGTATTCGCTTCTTTCTGCCTCGCAGGACGAAGAAGTAGCCCGTAATTTCATTCTGTTTGGGCAACCCGATTGCACCGTGGTTGTCACCGATGCCACTGCCCTGGAACGCAACCTCAATCTGGTGCTGCAGGTGCTGGAAATCACCGAGAAAGTGGTGGTCGCCGTAAATTTGATGGATGAAGCCAAACGCAAAGGGATCCAAGTCGACACGCGTTCTCTGGCACGTGATCTGGGTGTGCCGGCTATTCCGATCATTGCCCGCAATGGAGAAGGGGTGCAAACCTTATTAAGCACCATTGCCAGTGTGATTAGTGGCGAGATTGCCACCAAACCTTTGCGCGTCAAAGGGAGTGCGCAGTTCCAATCAGCGGTGAATAGTCTATCTGAGGAAATTAAAAAATTGTTCCCAGGCGTACCAAACGCGCGCTGGTTGGCGATTCGATTGTTGGATGGAGATGTACGGGTGAAGGAAGCCATCCAAAGCGGAGAAATCAATGATCTGGTCAACAGCCAGCGCCGCAGTGATGTGCAATTCAGCAGCAGGATGGCGGTAGAAGGCCGTCAGTAGAGGAGAACAACCATGACAACCAACAAAGAAATAACCCCACAGGATATTCTTCTCAAAGCGGATGCCTTGCGCCCCCAATTAGGTAGTGGTTTTCGTGATGAAATTGTGCAATCCATGTATGCTGAAGCACAACGCATTACGGATCGTGCGGTGCAGCAGGACAAAAAACAAAAATGGGATCTGGACCAACGTATTGATCGCCTGGTAACCTCTCCTATTTTTGGTTTACCGATCATGTTATTCATTCTGGCGGCCATTTTTTGGCTTACCATCGTAGGGGCAAATGTTCCCTCGCAACTTTTAGCAACCGGATTGTTCTGGATTGAAGAACAGGCTGCCAACTTATTTACCTCAATAGGCATTCCCTGGTGGATTACCGGCTTTCTCTGGCATGGTGTCTATCGCGGATTGGCCTGGGTCATCAGTGTCATGTTGCCACCGATGGCGATCTTTTTTCCGATCTTTACGATTCTGGAGGATCTGGGATATTTACCCAGGGTGGCGTTCAATCTGGACTGGTTGTTCAAAAAAGCTGGCGCGCATGGCAAACAGGCACTCTCGATGGCGATGGGTTTTGGCTGTAATGCAGCTGGTGTGATCTCAACGCGGGTGATTGACTCGCCGCGTGAACGATTGATCGCTATTTTGACCAATAACTTTGTGCCCTGTAACGGGCGTTTCCCCACCCTGATTATGCTGGCAACCGTGTTCGTAGCTGCTTCCTTTCCACCAGCTTTTGCTTCGTTTGTCGCTGCTGGTTCGGTTCTGGTGGTGGTGTTGATTGGCGTCTTTTTCACCATGTTGATGTCGTGGATTCTTTCGAGAACTGTGCTAAAAGGCGAAGCTTCGGCCTTCACCTTGGAATTACCCCCCTATCGCAGACCCAGTATTGGACGCATACTTTATACGTCGCTGATTGATCGCACCATCTTTGTGCTCTGGCGGGCTATTCTGACAGCCGCGCCGGCGGGGGCACTGATCTGGATTTTGGGCAATATTCTCGTGCAGGATGTTAGCCTGGCGAATCACATCGCCAGTTTTCTGAATCCATTCGGTTTGTTACTGGGGTTGGATGGGGTGATCTTGCTGGCTTATATCATCGCCATTCCCGCCAATGAGATCGTCGTTCCAACGATGATGATGGTTTATATGGGGGTTGGGATGATGACCGATCCACCCAGCTATAACCAGCTATACACATTACTGGTAGATGGATATGGGTGGACGATGTTAACCGCGGTCAATCTGATGCTGTTTTCGCTACTGCACAACCCATGTGCCACAACCATTTTAACCATTTACAAAGAAACGAAAAGTATGCGTTGGGCAGTATTAAGCGTGGTAATTACCCTTGGAACAGCTTTTCTTGTCACCTTCCTGGTGGCTTCTTTGGTACGTTTAGCTGGTTGGGTATAAGCAACCCAAACTACTAACCAGATTCTTGATTGAATTTTATAAGGAGAAGGAATGAACATAAAAATATCAAAATCAGAAGGTGATTACCTGAAAGCAATCTATCATCTGACTCAACAGGAAGAAACAACCAACACGGTCGTCCTTTCCGAAACATTAAACGTAAAACCTCCCTCCGTAACCAGCATGTTGAATAAACTGCTCAATCAGGAACCTGCATTGGTGGAATACCAAAAATGGCGCGGGGTAAAATTGACCGAGTCCGGGAAGCGCCTGGCACTGCAATTATTACGTCGTCACCGCCTGATTGAACAATTTCTGGTGGAGACCTTAAACTACACCTGGGAAGAGGTGCATGAGGAAGCGGAAGAACTGGAGCATGTCATTTCAGATAAGTTTGAAGAGCATTTGTCGGTATTTCTGGGCGATCCGCAATTTGATCCGCATGGCGACCCGATTCCAGATCGCGACCTCAACTTCCCGGATTCAGATACGATGAGCCTCACCAATTTGACGGTGGGTCAGGCGGCAATTGTAAGAAGGGTTAAAATTAATCAATCAGACTTATTACGCTATTTGAGTGAACAAGGCATAATAATTGGTGCCAAAATCAGGATTCAGAGTCGCAATCCATTTGATGAAACGGTACAAATTAAAGTTGGTGATGGAAAAAATTCATTTGGTCTTGGTAGTGAAATCAGTAAATTGATTGATGTAGAAGAGATCTAAAAAAAATCTTAGCTTCCCATTAAAAATATTGATAAGTAAAGTAATAATTTCTGGTTGTTCAAACAAGTGATCTAAATAATTGTTTGTAGAATTTTCACATGCTACAATAATTTAATAATCAAAGGTCATTGTAATATCCTTAAAGGCCTCCTTCCATGACCAATATCCTCAATCCTTATATCGCTGGAGCACCGGTGGTCGAGACCAGTATGTTTTTTTGGTCGCGAGGATATTTTTAGCTGGACAGAGCGCAGCCTGACGGGGAAATTTGTCAATCATATTCTGGTGTTACACGGGCAGCGCCGGGTGGGCAAGACCTCGGTGCTTAAGCAAATTCCACGGCACCTTCCCCAGAATTATGTCCAGGTGTTCTTTGACCTGCAGGGACGCACCAATACCACCCTGGATCGCTTCTTGTGGTGGATGGCGAGCGAAATTAGTCGTACCCTCAAAAAAGAATGCAATCTGGATCTGCCCAAAATTGATCGTAGCGTTTTTGCTGATCCCGAAGCATTCATCAATGATTTCCTGCCCTCATTACGTGCTTTAATCGGAAATAAAGTCCTCTTACTCACCTTTGATGAATTCGATACCCTCGACCGTGCGGATATACAGGACAGTCTGGCGCGATCTTTAATCTCCTATTTACGGCGCTTGATGGAAATCGATGGGTTGAATTTCATCTTCTCGATTGGCTCTTCCGGCAACAAGCTGGAAAATATGCAGGCATCCTACACCGACTTTTTCAAGTCAGCGCTGTATCGCAAGGTCAGTTTCCTGACCAAAGATGATTGTGTAAGCCTGATCACCAAACCTGTCGAAGGCACCATCACCTATGAACCAACTGCTGTGGAGAAAATCTCGCACTACACCTCCGGTCATCCCTATTTCACCCAGCTGATGTGCCATGAACTGTTCTCCCGCTGATAGAAAACCGGTAGCCGTACGATCACAGCCGGGGATGTGAATTCGATTCTTGAGGATGTGATTGAACGCGGGACAGTCGATTGCAAAGGGGAATTATCCCAAGGCAATCAGTGCCATCCAGACTGCTATCCAGCTTGCGCCAGAGGATCGCTCATCAAAGGAATGGTTAGCTTCCATTCAGGGCGATCAGGCCAATGCCCAATTGAGATTACACCAATCCCTGGCAGACCAGGCGGAAGCTGCGGGTAACTGGGAGGCTGCCATCACTGCCAGAGAAGCAGCCCTGAAACTACACCCAGATGATCAGAGATTAATCGAACAATTACAAAAAACCCAAGTGGCCAAACAGCAGGCGCAAATCAAAGAATTAAGATCCAAAATTGAGCAGGCAAAACAGGAAAGGAACTGGGATACGGCCATTCTTGCAACACAGGAATACCTGCTTCTATCACCGGATGACCAGGAAGTAAAAAAGGAACTGGCGTTATTAAAGGTTGAACAGCAAACATCAAAAGTTAAAACCTTGAAGTCGCAGGCAGAAGCAGCCAGCAAAGCAGAAAAGTGGGAGGACGCTATCCAGCGCTGGCAGGCGTATCTGGTAGAAAAGCCGGAGGATCGTGCAAAGGTGGAAAGGCTGATGGAACAGGCAAAGCAAAAGGCTGCCTTGTTAAGAGATTATGAAACTGCCCAGGCATACCTCAAGAAACGCCAATACAACCGGGCCATTCATCTGTTACAGGGAATCATCGCCAAAGATCCGACTTACAAAGCCAGCTCGCGTTTGCTGGTGGAAGCAGTGGAAGCCAACAAACAGAAAAAACCGATCTGGAAAACGCCCTGGGTGTATGCCGGTGCGAGTGTTTTGATCATGGCTGTGGTGGTGATCATCATGCTGCCGCAGATTAAAATTTGGATCAAACCATCGCAAGAACCAGTAGGAATTGGTGAAGTAATTTCCACCCCAACTACTTCAGCGTCACTTACACCACGAGGTAAGACCATATACGTATCCAATGCAAATGATTCAGGATTGGCATCATTTCGGTATGCTTTAACGGTTGCCCAGGAATACGATACGATTATTTTCAACCCAAATATTTTTCCTCCAGATAATCCAATGCGTATATTTATTAATTCTGAATTACCCAGGATTACCAAAGGTCATATTACCCTGGATGCCAGTAATGCTGGTGTGATACTGGATGGAAGTAATATTGAGGATGATAAAATTTTTGGGTTGATCATTAGTTCGGACTATAACAAGGTGATGGGGTTACAAATTGTCAACTTTCGCAATATTCAAGCAGTGTATGTAGAAGGGGGAGCGCACAACCAGATTGGTGGAGATCGAAACCAGGGGTTAGGGCCGGTTGGTCAGGGCAATCTGATCAGCAATAATGGGGTTGGGATTCAACTATTATCTATTGGTGGTGGAAATGTTATCACCGGGAATTTGATTGGAACTGAATTGGATGGATTTACGCCAATGGGCAATGCAGCAATTGGTATCGTGATAGAAGAAAACGAAACCATATCTCCAATCCCAAATACTATTGGACCTGATAATATCATTGCTAATAATGGCACTGGGGGGATGGACCGGGGATTGAGCTTAATTCAGGAATGCTTGGCTTGGTGATTACGGAAAATTCGATTTTTGGAAATGGTGGAAAGGGAATTAATTATCTTGAAAATGATGCTGAGGTCGAACCGCCAGCCATTATTTATCATGACCTAGAAGAAGGGGTAGTATCAGGCCAGACGTGTGCGGGATGTGAGATTGAAATTTTGAGTACCGTTCAGAATGAAGGAGATAAATTTGAAGGATCTGTCAGGGCGGATGATTTTGGAAATTTCGTTTTTAAAAAAGGCAAGGTTTTCTCTGGCCCTAACCTGACAGCGATTGCAATTTACAATAAAAATAGAACCAGTGAATTTTCTAATCCTCCATCCTCCAATTCAGCCATGCGGGCAGCTCTTGCGATGTTGGAAGGTGAACCCACCTATCAGACGAGTTTTGATGTTTGGGAATTTGGTGGTCCAGGCGAGAATGTTACCATCCAAAATGGAAAAATGATATTACCAACTGAAAAAGTAAATATTGGACAGGTTTTGTCTCAACAAGAATCAAACAAATTCGCGGTTCAATTTGAGTTCCAAATATCGGAAACCATTAACGATGGTGTTTGTTCCTTTGGATTCAGTAATGAGGAAGCAAATAGATCTTTCGGAGTTGGCTATAGAAAAAATGAAATTTCTCATACCGAACAATATATTCATCCAGATCAATATCAGGTTATTGCTGAGGCTACTTATGATTATTATGATGACCAACCAAACGAAGGGGTAATCATTGTCGTGGAAGATCAAATCAGCGTCTTTGTCAATGACCAATTGATTAATAGTTTTTTTAACCCACTAGGAAGTGTAGTTTACACCCAACAATCCGTTTCTGCAGAAGGAGGTGTTACCTGTGAGTTTGATAACTACAAGATCTGGAATCTGGAGGGACTTGAGTTTGATCAAGAAGATAAAGAAAGCCAGGTAAGCCAAACAAATTGGTGGACCTGTGTCACTCAGATGAGTTGAAAGGTTTGCCATTTTTTAATATCTTTGCCAATATCGTGCTGCGTCCTTTTCCACGCACCGATGTTGACCAACTTTTGGGGGGTTATCTCAGCGATACTGGCATTACATTCAACGAGCAGGAAAATGAAATAATCTGGAAGCTGGGTAGGGGTTATCCCTTCTTCACCCAGATGGCAGCCAATTATATGTTTGAAGGCAAAACCGCAGGATTAGAGGGTAAACCTCTTCTGCAGGTGGTAATCCGGAATTTTGATGCTCAATCCGATCCGCATTACCAGTATATGTGGACGCACACCAGCGAGAGTCAAAAAATCACCCTGTTAACCGTCATGGCACTTAATCGGCAGAAACCTTCTTCAAAAATGCAACCTATCCTCGAGAACATCGCAGTCCATTATTCACGTGCCCATCTGGATGTCCCGGAGCTGGTCAAACACGGTTTGTTGATTGAAAATAGGCAGTCCGGCACGTACAATATTCTCTCTCCCAGTCTGGAGCGCTGGATCGCGCAGGAAATCCTGGTTGCTCCCGGTGAGGAGGAATCCCAGGCCACAGTAAACGAGTGGCTGAAATCCGGGGGGAAGGAAAATCTGGAGCCGGTTATCGGGTTTATGCCAAAATTTAAGAAAAAGTATTGGCCGGTAATCGCCAACTTTTCCAAGGAAATCTCCATGGAATTGATTGGCGGCATTGCTTTCGAGATTCTGAGCAAAGGGCTGATCTAATAAAATCCAGATAACAAAGCATAAGGCAAGAATCTATCCATCAATCATAACGCCCAAACGCTTCAATTGCAATGAGCATCGCTTCAATATTCTCCAGGCTGACATCACGTTCGATGACGTGGGAAGGCGCGATGATCAAGCCACCATTTGACCCCAAAGTCTGGAGCACTTCTCGTACATGCTCGCGAACTTCCTGTGGGGATCCAAAGGGCAGCACGGATTGTACACCAATCCCACCGCAGAAGGCTAGCTGGTGGCCATACGTTTCTTTGATCCAGACATGATCCACGCACTCAGGTTGTACCGGATTAAGGATATCGATTCCGGCTTCCAGTAGATCAGGCACCAGCTTGTTGATCATGCCATCCGAATGGTACTGGATCAACACATTCGGGTTCGCCTGTTTGGCTGCCTGAATCACACGGGTCAGGTAGGGTTTGAACCATTGACGATACATGCGTGGGCTGATCATCGAACCGGTTTGCATAGCAACATCATCTCCCAGAAAGATAATGTCAGCACCTGCCAGGGCAAAAGCTCGTGCAGCGGTTTCTCGATAAGTGGTGATGCGATTAAGCAGATATTCGGCTTTTTCATCGTTTTGATGAATATCTTCAAACAGTTGGGTCATCCCACGTAACTGCCAGGCAGTTTCGAAAATGGTTTCGGTCAGGATACAGGAAACCGCATAGCCCTGTTGGTGTCGGATAGCGATCCGTTCTGCTATGCCTGCATAGCGGTAGTCAGCATCCAGATCTGGCCAGGGATAATTGACGAATTCATCCATGCTCTCAGCATGTTCGAGCGGAAAGAGATACTCGGCATACTGGTCATTTTGATCCCAGATGCGACCACGCCCCCATTCATCCCAGGTTACACCTGGTCGGGAAAAATAAGCGGAATAATCCTGTTTGAGCCGGGAAGAATTAAGGTCAACAATCGCAATATCAGAGCGCATGGCCGTTAACAAATCCTGTGTGCCATAATGCGCCACCATGCGATTGAGCATAAATTTTTCGAGGGGAATATCACGGGGAACACGATCCGGGGTCTTGCGTCTGGCAGTTGTGAGCACGCGTTCACGCGAGCTCATTTCAGTTAGTGTCATGTATATTTGCCTTGCAGGACAGATCAGTACTGTGAAATCAATAAGCAATCATACCGCTCAGTCAAAAAAGTCTGCTTTACAGGCGGATCTCCGTTCAATTTTGCTTTAAGTCTTGTTTCAAATTAAGTGTGTTGTGAACTTATTTGAAAAAATTACCTAAAAAGATTGATCTACAACTGGATTAATTGGATATACTCATTATACTAAAATTCATCATGGAGATGACTGAAATAAAAGAGCCATTCCTCTCCGTTTCTACCATATTTCAAATTCGAAAGATGATGGATTTATTAATTACATTATTGATAGAAATTAAAGTTGCCTATCATTATTGCTATAAAATAAAAACTAGTTCTTTGCCTGATTTGATAAAGCTTTGATCCAATAAAAAAGTAAACAAAGGTAATTATGCTGGAATCCAGTTTTCAACAATTGATCGGTAATGCTGCGCTGTTACTTATAACTGCGCTGATTTTCGATATCACAAAATTCCGCTGGCGTGGGAATTTACTGGGTATTCAGAAAATTCTGATTGGCGCAATTTTGAGTTTTATTGGCATCATGCTCATGAATAATCCCTGGACATTTTCTCCAGGCATCATATTTGATACCCGTTCGATTCTGCTCAGTATTTCTGGTTTGTTCTTTGGCCTGGTACCTACGATCATTGCTATGATCAGCACTTCTGTTTTCCGGATCTATCAGGGTGGTGCAGCAGCCTGGACGGGTGTCAGTGTTATTTTTGCCACCGGCTCGATCGGTATTTTGTGGCGATATATACGCAATAAACAGATCGATCAAATTTCTCTTATTGAGCTTTATCTCTTCGGTATTCTCAATCATGTGGTTATGTTGTTGTTGATGTTAACCTTACCTCTGGAGACTGCGCTGCGTGTCCTGGCTGAAATCAGTTTTCCGGTATTATTGATTTATCCTTTGGCAACCATGTTATTGGGGTTTTTATTGGTAAATCGGGCACAACGAGAAAAGATTTACAACGATTTACAGGAACGGGAAGAGCAGCTCAGCCTTGCGGTGCAGGCAGCGAATATTGGTTTTTTTGACCGGAATCTGGTTACGGGAGAAACACATTTATCACCGGAGTGGAAAAGACAATTAGGCTTTGATGAAGATGAAATCAGGCATGATGATTTTGAATGGGAAATCAGGTTACATCCGGAAGATAAAGAAATGACAGTTAATCAGATCAATGCTGTTTTTGAAAGTACTGAGAATTTCTATGAAACCACTTTTCGATTAAAACACAAAAATGGTACCTATCGCTGGATCCTATCCCGTAGTTCGATCCGCCGTGATGAAAGTGGAAAAGCGTTACAGGTAATCGGCTGTCATGTGGATATTACCGAACAAAAAGAATATGAACTGGGATTGATGATGAATGAAAGAAGATTCAGAAGTCTGGCAGAGAGCAGCCAGGATGTCATCACACTTTTTGATCGTGAATATAAAATTGTCTACATTAATCAAGCAGGGTTAGAGATCCTGGGTTTTGAAGAACCAGAGGTGAATGGAAAATCACCGGGTGAAATTTTTTCAGATAACAGGTTGGTCAGAAATTTGGAAATGGATGTCTACAAGGCATTTCAAACGGAAAGTCTGGTGCAACGGATTGCCATCTGGCCACAAAATGTAAACAATGCGAATAATCATAAGATCGTTTTTGATTGGCGGTTGTCTCCGGTTTTCAATTCAGATGGTCAGGTGGAGTGGGCATTGGGCATAGCAAGAGATATCAGCACCATTATTGAAACTGAATCAGCATTGAAGAAAAGTGAAGAAAAATTCCGTCGTATATTTGAGACTTCTGGAATTGGTATCTCTATAACAGATTTATCCGGTAATTTTACCGCTGGCAACCCGGCTGTTTTGAAAACACTGGGGTATGAAATTAATGAATACACCCAATTATCCATCACTGATATTACTCATCCCGAGGATGTCCAGGAAAATATGCAAATGTTGGAGGAGTATAAATCCGGAACCAGGGATTCTTTCACCATTGAAAAGCGGGTTTTCCGAAAAGACGGCAGCATTGTGTGGGGAAAACTAATCTCAACCCTGGTGAGAGATGAGAGTGGTAACCCCCTGTACACGATTGGCATGCTGGAAGATATTACGGATCGAAAACTGGCAGAAGAAAAAGAAAAATTAGTTCAATTGGAATTAAAAAGATTGTTGGATAATGCCGATCAATCCCGAAAGGCGATGTTAAGTGTCATTGAAGATCAAAAAATTACAGAAGAAGAACTCAAACGATTAACCAATGATCTGTTGGTTGCTTATGATTCCACCCTGCAAGGTTGGTCGAATGCTTTGGAATTACGAGAACAGGAAACAGCCGGACATAGCCGCAGGGTAGTAGAATTAACGTTGAAAATAGCCAGAGCTTTAGGAATTGAGGGAGAAAACCTGGCACATATTGAGCGTGGAGCTTTACTACATGACATCGGGAAAATGGGTATTCCGGACAATATCCTCCTCAAGCCTGGACCCCTTACGGAGGATGAATGGGTGATCATGAAAAAGCACCCCATTTATGCATATAACCTGCTGTCAAAAATCGATTTTCTCGAACAGGCAATTGACATTCCCTATAGTCATCATGAACATTGGGATGGATCGGGATATCCTCAGGGATTGGCAGGCGAGAATATTCCATTGGCTGCCAGAATTTTTGCAATTGTGGATATCTGGGATGCTTTGGGATCTGATCGACCATACCGCCCAGCCTGGAAAAAAGAAGATATTATGAAGTATATCCAGGATATTTCCGGAAAACATCTCGATCCCCAGATTGTCAGTGTGTTTCTCAATTTAATGGAAACGGATGATTTAATCGATACAGGAGATTATCATTAGGATTACATCTTTCTGAAGAATGTTATGTATTTTGTCTGATTATCATAGTAGAATTTCATGTTAAGTTTCACTTTGCAATCTTGTAAGAATCACGGAAGACTGTTCGAGAGGGGGATGTATATATTGATTAATGAACATATAATAGACTTAATTCGATTCAGGTGATGCATGAAAGATACATTAATTATTTATGATTCGGTTTTTGGAAATACTGGCAAAATTGCTCAAGCCATGGCGAATGCATTGGAAGAACAGCAGGAGGTAGATCTTCGTCTGGTTGGAGAGGTTTTTCCAGAACACCTGGATGGTGTTAAGACCCTGATTGTCGGTTCTCCTACGCGCCAATTTAAAGCAACGGGCGTACTGGATCAATTTTTGAAACAAATTCCTGCTGGCACTTTGGAAGGCGTGTGGGTAGCAGCCTTTGATACGAGGATGACCCCGGAAGATGTGGCAAAGAACAAGTTTCTGGCAATCATGGTGAAGTTTTTTGGTTATGCTGCCGAGAAAATAGCCAAACAATTAATCCTGTTGGGGGGAAAAGAAGTCGTTTCACCACAAGGGTTTTATGTCAGTGGAATTGAGGGTCCTCTGATGGATCATGAATTGGAACGGGCTGAAACCTGGGCTTTTCAGATGACTAAGAAAAATTAATTACCCCATCATCCACAATTAAATTCATTCCTCATGTTGATCATTGATCAGACAGGACTTATAACATGTTTCTGTAAAGTCGGTTTAAAAGGTTTGGTTATTTTTTTATTTAGGCAATTTTTATCAGGGTAAAAAAGTAAAGTTCTCCCCAAGATGGTGAAAATTTCAGACAGGAATCAGTGAATCAACGATTGATCAATGGAAGGTATATTCTTTGAATCATCGGATCATTCGGATCCAGAGGGTTGGTACCCTGTACAATCTCGGTCCCATCCGGAATCCCGTCACCGTCGGTATCCGGATTCCATGGGTCAAGACCCCACCAGTATTCATCGCGGTTAGACACCCCATCCTGGTCGCTGTCTTCGGATGCGTCTAATGGGGTTGCCGGATTAAGACGATTAGCCAGCTCCCATCCGTCTTCCATTCTGTCGCAATCAATGTCAGCCAGAATGCTGAATTCGTGCTCAACAACCACAAACTGCCCGCTTTCATCCTCAGCAGTCAGAGTTATTCGGTGCATACCTGGCCGCAACGGGGACACGTTCATTTCCAGAGAATCGCCGACAGCTTCGTTATCGATTTTCCAGGTGACATTAACCGCTGATCCTTCAGGATCGTAAACTACCCCACTGAGGTGGATGAGTCCGCATTGTAGGATTTCCTGACCAATTTTAGGTGCCAAAATTACAGCCCTAGGTGGTTTATCCTTGACGGTGAAAGGTGTGGCACTGGTATCGGATGTGCTGTTAAAGCCATCCATAGCATCGACCCGGATCAAACCCTGATCGGTACCGGGCACATTGGCCAGTGACCAGGGGAAATAATGGCTGCCGATATTGGCTGCCACAATGTTCCATGTCTCACCCCCATTTGGTGAAAAATAAATATTATGCAGCAAGGGGTCGTCATCCGTATCAAAAGAAGTCCACTGGATGAGCACTTCGCCATCATTATCAAAAATCTCTCCCCCGTTGGGCGACTGCACCTGGACCAGGGGGGCATGTGCGGAGGGCTGTAAGTGAACCAGCGTCTGACCATCGTGGTGGAGCTCTACCCAGTCTGTCCCATTTGGGTAGGGTGCAACGACCGAAAAAGGTTGTGCCTGAAGAGGCCAGCTGTTGTAACCTTCGGGGGGAGGAGCAGTCTCTCCAACCGGGAATGGATAATCCAGCAGAGTTATAGTCCCGCTCCCAAAGCGCAGTACATAGTCACTTTGAGAGTCTGTCGGGGAGGTCTCCAGGCCTATTACCTGCTGGTAGTTTAGATTAGAAATGCTACCATCAGCCTGTACCAACCCGCTAATTAGGAAGACTGGAGCATCTTGCTCTTTAGTCAATGTAGACTGAGAATATCCTGCTATTTTTAGCTTGTCATACAATTTCTTGTATTCCGGCAAGTAATGGACAACTCGATTGTAAGCATGTACAAAACCCATGGAGATATACACTTGATCAGGTGGTATCTTTTCCCGGTTGATAAATACAGCTAACGCATTTTCCTTGGTAAATAAATCATCTTTAATGTCGTCAAAATATTGGTCTGCCAGGCCTGCAATATTATGACCCAGCTCGTGACTGAGAACTGAATCAGGATTAACGCGCATCCAAACTAAATTGCCATTATTCTGGCCTTGTCCTCCATCAATGTCGCCATACCTGTAATCGCTGGCGATGAAAGAATCAGGAAACACCAGGATTGCATTCGTAAAATCGTTTGCCGTACCAAAAATGGCAGCGTTTTGTTGGAAAAAAGCTTCTTCCGGTGGTTTCATAAAATCAAATCGACCAAACTTATGCACAATAGGTGCCTGTGTATCTTCCTTGGTGTTGTTACAGTCATTATCGTTGGTGTCAAAGAAGAAGCGGATGGTCTCGCCCATGTCATATTCGTCATTGGGAAATTCCAGCCATTTTTTCTGGTCTGTGTCATAAAAAGATTTGATATAAAGTCTCAGCTCATAATCATCCAAAATGTAGTTGTGATTCTCATCAATTGGCCAGGAATGCTTATCGGGTTGGCCACCGATATGTGCCCAGCCTGGGTGTGCACCTGGTCGAAATATGCCCAAGTCTGGGTTAAAGTTGTAAGGAATCATGGAGGAACTGTTTATTACGCCACCAACGATATAATCTTTTTTATCAGGTTCATCTTTATTCTCACAAAAGGTGCGGGAATAATCAAACACATAATCGGCATCTGCACGCAACAGTAGTCCAGAAGGGTGTTTATCAATCAGATCCCACTCCCAGCCAGTCCCCAAACAGATATTGGGATACAAAATATTACTGGCAGAATTGCCATCACACATCTTAAAGGGGCTAATTTCCTTAAATTTGATACCAAAATTTGGGTAAATGTTATCAGAGACTGGCAAGGTACGCACGGCAGTCAAGATCTGTAACATCAGGTCCTGGGTATGTGTGGTATTTGCCAGGACAGATGAGTACATTCCTGCTTCTACTGGAAGAAGCAACAAATTGAGGGGTTGGGTTAACGAGAAGAAATGGTATTGACCGTCACCACAGCTTATTTCCAGTTCAGGACCAAATGGAAACGCTCCAACATATGGCTGGAAAGCAAATCTGTATAGGCCTGCTTCGCTGACATCCTCTGCTGAAAACCAGAAGAGGATCTCCTCCATCTGATCAGCGGACATAAAACTTCCCATACTGGTTGGGTAAGAGTCTCCTGCTATGGTGTTGATCAAAACATCACCTGTTATTGATGTCTTGTATATCTTCATGTCTATCGAATTGATGATAGCAGGCGCACCACTGGCAGTGGTCACATTAAGCTTGATGCTCACCAGTCCTGATTTCCTGGCGATCAAAGGTGTGTCGATATCACAACTACTGCTTTTGATCACGCCACGTTGGGTGAGGTGGAACTCTGCCAGGTTGGCTAAACTGGGTGCGCCTAACTGGTAGGTGATTGTTTGTGATTCCCACAAAGATCCGTTGTAAATCTGGACAGAGAAAACATTAGCACCTGGTTTTAAGGTAACCGGGACAGAAAACTTGTAAATTCCAATTGGATCGCTCATATAGATTGGTAATTTCACACCATTAATCTTATAGGAATGCAACACACTCCTGTCTTCTATCGTTCCATTTACCATTATTTGAGGAGTGGTAAGGATACTCCCGCTGGGAGGATATTCAATGGTAACTTTCGGGTAAAAATAATGTACACAGTAGTTGCTTCCTTTCATAAAAGCCAGATCATCGATGACTTCCGGACAGGGGGTTGAACCGTAGTCGATCCACACCCTTTTGATATTCCCCTGGGGATCATCAATCTCTAATGGTGTCGGGGTGAAACGATTGACCGCTACCGTGCGGGTTTCGATCAGATTGCCATTACAGTCAAACACTTTAACAGTCGCGGTATAAGTACCATTGCAGGTTTCACCATTATGGCTCTTGGTCAGGAGTTGCATGCCTACTCCAGAAACCGGTTCTGTAAACCAGAACACCAGCGGTTTATTGGCACTATTGAAAAATTCACCACCTGAAAAATCGTTCAACAATACATGGGGTGAAGATTTGGCATTTGGGTGGGTGGTAATAATCGGTCCTGCAACAAAATTGTACCCTGGCAGGTAGTCACTGATAAAATGCACACCCTGGCTGACAAACTGCTCCTCAACATACGTACTGCTGGCCAAGTTGTCAAATTTTATCCAGGTGATGGGATGTGTTGTAGGTGTTGGCGTCCTGGTTCGTGTGACTGTTGGCGTGCGGGAAGGAGTTTGAGTGGTGGTGGGTGTCGGTGATTTGGTTGAGGTTTGTGTGACTGTGGTGGTGTGGGTCTGGGTCTGGGTAGAAGTAATGGTAGAAGTTTGAGTTGGGGTTGAGGATAAAGCCGTAAGGGGAATATCAAAAAAATTGTTAGCATGTTGCACCTTGCCCCCCAGTGGATAGCTGTACTGGATTTGGTTAAAATTGACAACGATCCCGCCTATGCTGGTTGCCCCACTGGACTGGTAGCCAGGAGGATCGTTTTCCAGAATGGTGTAATATTCCCATCCTGATGGAGCAATTAAGCTATACCATCCAGAAACATCACTGGTGGATGCCCCCACTACAGTCCCTATATCCAAGGCGTTGTTGGATGCGTACAACCGCAGGGTTACGCCTGTAAGCGGGGTAGAAGTGTTTCCAATCTCTCCATGAAAAACCTGACCGCTTAGTTGGTCCAGGGTTATTAGACGCCCGTAGATGTTCTCAGCCTGGGTGGTGAAATCTCGCTCATCTTGCCAGACAACAAAATAATTTAGATCACGGTCAGTTGCCAGGGCAGGTGCGCCTTCCCAAAAGCCTGAATTGCTGATTATTTGGGGCAGCTCGGGCAGACTGAGATCAGCCTTCACACGCCGGCGGTACAGATCGTGATCACTGGTAGAATACTGCTCCTGCCAGACAACCATATACTCATTTACATAGGAGTTGTAGCTGATTGCTGGATTCAGGTGAACCACCTGCCGGCCAGCAGAGATAGATTGTGGGCTGGCTATCAATGTGCCAGAGGTATTGACACGCTGAACGAGAATTTCATCATAAGAGTCGACTGGTGATGTACGGAAAGACCAGGCGATCAAATATTCATTGGATTGGGTGTTGACTGCAAGGCTTGGGTAGCGGTTAGGGTATTCATTACCAGCAATCACAAACGGGCCACCTTGAAATTCCCCATACTGTGAAAGTCGCTGCCCATACACGTAATAGTGGCTGCGATCTGGATGTTCCTCCCAAACAATGAGGAACTGCCCAACTTCTGGCATGAAAGCTACATCTGGATGTGTCTGATCAGATGTTCCACTGGCGATTGTCAACGCCTCGTCTAGCAATTCACCCTCTGTTCCAATACGCTGTGCTCGAATATCCTTATTAGCACCGTTGTCATATTCATAAACTACTAACCATTGGGCTGTGTTGGGGTTACTGGCTACTGAAGGATTACTTTCGAATTGGCCACTGACAGCAACCGCAATTTCAGGTCCACTAAGAACTGCATCCTGACGCACACGTCGGGCACGGATATTCGATTCAGAACCCGATAGTTGTTGCCAGACCACCAGATATTCTGCTAAGCCAGCAGGGTTGTATGACACATCCGGCGACAGACGTGCGAAATCTGTCGCCAGACTGATCCCAAACAAATCAGAAGATGGCGAACCGCCTGGATTGATCATTCGGCCAAGTATGCCATATTGGGTTGTGGTTCCAGAGAGTTGATAATCCCAAACCACCAGATAATTAGCTCCGCTAAAATCAATTGCAGGTACGAGATCGGAACCATTGGTATTACCGATTGAAAACGCAGGATAATCGGATTTGGGAAAGAAAACCTCAGATGGAGGAAAAGGGCTGAGATTATGGTTCAAAGGAATCAGGTTGTTTATGGGTTGAGAAAATACAGAATATCCCTGCAGTAATAAGATTACCGCCAGAACCAATAACAGGGGAAGAAGCCCATAAAACCGTGGCAATTGTCGCAGTCGTGGGATTAACGAGCTCATAATGTCCCTCCAATCAATCTAGTAAAGAAAAAAACCACTAGGTGGACACCTAGAGGTGGAAGGACTGTGTGATTTAGAGGTGCCCCCTAATAAATGTTGGGGCTTCGATGACTTTTATATTATAGCAAAATACGAAAGGTTTTACAATCAATACCCAGCGAAGTGGTTAATAACAAAATTAAAATCGGGGAGAGTATTGAAAAATGATAACAAGTTCGATAATTCAGGACTAAACTTGTTTATTAAGGTTATTAATATTGGCTGGATAGTGGGTATGAGAATATTAGTTTCTATTTAGAGTAAAAGATGAGTTTTAATTCAGGACGCTTGTGAAAGATACATTGATAATATTTGTTTTTGGTATTACAGGCAAAATTGCCCAAGAAATAGCAATAATATTCAGAGAACACTGGGAAGTCGATGTACGAATAGTGGGTGAGCTTTTCCTGAACCTTTGGACGAGATTAGGATGCTGAAAGTGGGTCACCAACTTGACAATATATGGCTACTAGTTCTCTGACTAATCTTAATAACAGATTCCAGCTGGTAGCTTGAAATGGTCTAAAAATTTTCGTAAGTGGAACGGAAGGTCCACTTTTAGAAGGTAAATTGAATTGGTTTGAAACCAAGACTTTACGAGTGATAAAGAAACAAAAATCCGTTATTATTCTGTTGAATAAGGATAATTAATAAGTGAATCCAGGCTGATTTTTTCCTAGTATTCAAATTAGGTGATTAATACAACCTGTTCCTGGTGGGTTTTGACTTTGCTGAGGGTAAACAGAGAAATCAAAAACAAGATCATGGCTGCTAAGGCATTGAATTGAAATCCCCATACAAATAAATAAGGTGCTGCCAGAGCACCCAGCATACGCCCAACGCCTACCGAGGCAAGAGTGGCACCTAATAAGGATGCCCGTGCAAATGGAAGTACCTCTGTGAGGAGGGGAGCATAGGCTATAAAGGGTATTTGAAAAGCCAGGTTGAACAGAAAGAGACCTAATTCAGCACCCCATAAGCCAAAACTGCCCAGCCATGGAATGGCAATGGCTGTGAGTGAGCTGAATACCAGCCCAATCGCCACTGCACGCTTTGCCCCTAAGCGAGCCAATAACCAGCTGACGGCTGCCACCGACAACAATTCCGCCAAACCAATGACGGTGGATGCCACACCCAGGGCATTGATTGAGAGTCCATATTTATCCTCCATCCAGACACCAAAAACAAGATTGACGATTTCATGGGCAGCACAAAAGAATAAAATCATCAGCACGCCAGCAATAGCGGTTTTGGATGTAAAAACCTGCAAAATACCATGTTGAACTTTTTCAGCCTGGTCGGTGATGGCTTTTTTCCCAGGAGGAACCAGCCATAAAAGGAAAAATATCGAAATCACCCCTAAAACACCCATCACCGGGAAAGGAGATAGCCAGCCAAAACGACCAATCAGAAATCCTATCAGGGGTACTGCCACCACAAAGCTTAACGCCCAGCCTGTGCTGGTGATAACAATTGCCTGTCCTCTGATGGACAGGGGGATGGTGTCACTCTGGTATGCCTGCATGGAGGCAACAAAAACATGCATACCGATGAAAGTCAAACTCAGTGCCAGGATAAAAACGATGAACGTTGGGAAAAAAGTGACAACAGCGCATCCAAGAATGAAGAGCCCCATACCGGTTAACATGCCGCTGCGACGACTGCGTTTATCAAAGATTGAGGTGATAAAAGGCACCAGGATGGCTGCGAAATTGCGAATGGTAACAGCTAATGAAATGGTGGTGAGGTCAACCCCCAGACCGCGACCAAACACAGCCAGAAAAGGATACACCATGCGCATCATGGCATGAACGAGGATGCGGATGGAGGAAAATAGCAGTATTTCTAAGTTGTAATGTTTGGGTTTTGTCAGGGGCGATGTTTGCTCAGATGTTGACATCCATCCATTATAAAGGAGAATGAAAATAAAATTGAAATTTCTTTAGGTTTGGGCAAAAAAAAACCTGCATCACGGTGGATGCAGGTTCTCCAGAATAGGAGCGATTTAAATCAGGATCAATTCATTGACCTCTTTTTGGATTAATTCAATTAATGCATCCACCTTCGAAGCGACTTCCGGGGAAAGTTCAACGCCTAATTCAAGGGAAGCTGGCTGAATACCAAAGATCACTATTTTCTCCGGATAGAGATCACGAAGTTTGGCAGTGGCTAAAAGATCAGGCAGACCAATATCATGGGGTGATATTTTTAACGATAGATAAGCAGGAATCTGATCCCTATCCAGACGAACGATCGAACCGGGAATGCCATCTCTGGTTTTGATGGCGTCAATAATGATCAGATTAGAGACCCCCTCCAGATATTGGAGGAGGTCAAGGCCGCATGTGCCGCCATCAATCATTTGAATTTCGTCTGGAATGAGGTTATCTGCCTGCAAGCGCTCCAGAACATGGACAGAGAGTCCGTCATCAGAGAGTATGTAATTACCAACGCCCAGAATGAGTGTTTTTTTCAATGGCTAATCCATCACAATCACTTTGGTTATTTCATTCCCTTCCGCATCCAGGACATGCACCGCGCACGCCATGCAGGGGTCAAAGGAGTGGACGGTTCGCAAAATCTCCACCGGTTTGCTGGGATCTGCTACCGGTGTACCGATCAATGCCGCTTCATACGCACCCATCAGTCCTTTAGCGTCACGCGGTGAGCCATTCCAGGTGGAGGGTACGATGGCCTGATAATTGGCAATTCTGCCGTCCTTGATGTGTATCCAGTGACCCAGAGCGCCTCGGGGAGCTTCCGTCCAACCCCAACCCATGGATTCAGCTGGCCAGGTGGAAGGTTCCCAGTGATCCTGTTCATGAATGCGTAAGTCGCCTTTGCCGATGTTTTGAGCCAGTTCCATGGTCCAGGGTTCTAGCTGTTCTGCCAACAGGACCGTTTCCACACAGCGGGCGGCTACACGGCCTAAAGTGGAGAATAAAACACTTGCAGGCGCATTGAGTTTTTCGAGCACTGCGTTCACCAACTCAACGGTGCGTTTATGTCCTGAGGCATATCCAATTAACATACGCGCTAAGGGACCCACTTCCATGGAATTGTCATCATAGCGGGGTGCCTTCAACCAGGTATACTTTTTGTCCGTATCCAGATATTCATAGGGAGGATTAGGACCGGTGTAATTGGGATTGGTTTCACCAACAGAAGGATGCATGCCCTTGCTCTCGTCCTCATAGGAATACCAGGAGTGAGTGACATATTCATGAATCTTTTCAGGATCGAGTGGGTGCACTTTGCTGAGATCGCGATTGAGAATGACACCGCGTGGGAAAAAGAGATGTTCCGGATTATTGGGGTCGAAGTCATCGATCAAGGGAATGTCACCATAGGACATGAAATTACCCAGACCTTCGCCCAATCCAGCCCAATCCAGATAGAAGGGAGCGATTGCCAGCACATCCGGCAGATAGACCCTGTCCACAAAATCTTTGGCTTTGGCGAATAATCCCAGTAACTGCGCGATTTTATCCGCATTAATGGCAACTTCGCTGTTGGGATCAACAGGAGTTGACATACCGCCAACAAGATAGGTCTGCAGATGGGGATTCTTAGCGCCTAGAATGGCATGGGCTTTGATGACTTCTCGCTGCCAATCCAGGGCTTCCAGATAGTGAGCGACTGCCATCAAATTGGCTTCAGGCGGTAAACTGTACGCCGGGTGTCCCCAATAAGCATTGGCAAAAATACCCAGTTGACCGGAATCAACAAATTTTTTCACCCGTTCCTGAACACCACGGAAATAATTTTCACTGGAATTAGGCCAGGTGGAGATCGATTCTGCCAGTTCGGAGGTCGCTTTTGGATCAGCGCTGAGGGCATTGACAATATCCACCCAATCGAGGGCATGTAAGTGATAGAAATGAATCACATGATCCTGTACAAATTGAATGGCTTGAATAATATTTCGAATCAGTCGGGCATTGGTGGGGACTTTGATTTTCAAAGCATCTTCTACAGCTCGCACGGAGCTGACTGCGTGTACAGTCGTTCAAACACCGCAGATACGTTGGGTTATCGTCCAGGCACCCCGTGGATCACGTCCTTTTAAAATTGTCTCAATGCCACGGAACATGGTACTGCTGCTCCAGGCATTTGTCACCACACCATCTTTTACTTCAACTTCAATTCTTAAATGTCCTTCGATTCGAGTGATTGGATCAATTACGACTTTTGCCATCATTTAGACTCCTTTTTTATACGGCGTTCTCTAAAGATTTAATTGCTTGTTTTTCACGTGGGTTTGGGTACATCGGTAAGAAGCGGATAGCTGCATCAAACAAGATGATACCCAGACAGGTCAGGCCGATAGAGACCGCGATCTCAGCGGCACTGGGAAAATAGAAATCTCCATTCATAAAAACCAGAGTGGAGTTAAAGCGGTTCAGGATCAGACCACCCATGACGAGGAATGAAGCCCAAACCAGACCACTAAGATTACTCCGAACCCGTTTATCAGCAAACATCAAGGCCGGAATTAATGCACCTCCCATAATCTCGATCAGGAACATGAAGGTTGGCCAGGGATCTTGGATAAGGTAGATATATGTGCCAGAGACAATGACATCCACTACTTTGATGACCAGGTAAAGACCCAAAACGTATGGGATCCAACTGGTGATTCTGGATGCAATTCCAATCTTGAATTTCTGCTGATATGTTCGGGCAGAATGGTAACTTTCAAAAACGGTCATTGCCATGCCTGCAGCGATAGCAGTCATGAAAAAATATACTGGCATCAATGGAGAATACCAGAATGGATGAATCCGGTAGGGCATGGCTAACAACATGGTGCCCAACGTGGATTGGTGCATCGTGGAAAGTGAAATACCCAAAATGACCAGGGGTATGGTGATGCTGCGAATTAGTTTGAGCGGCGCTTTCCATCCCAATGCTTCCAAAACAACCGGGCTGAATTCCAGCAATAATACTGTGGTATATGCCATCACACACCAACCGATTTCAAAGAGAGGGGAGTGTATGTTCCAATAGATAATCAAATGCCAGATGTTTTGTGGTAAACCCAGGTCGGCCAGCAAAGTGAGGGCAGCCAGAATATAACTGATAAAGCCAGTCAGTATGGTTGGACGCACGATCGGATATAGTTTTTTTATGTTGAAGATATAAACAATAGCAGCTATGCTGAATGCCCCAGCTGCCAGGCCAATCCCACTCATCATATCAAAACTGATCCAGATACCCCAGGGCCGATTATCACTCATGTTGGTGATTCTCAACCCAACGATCCAGCGATAGACTGCCACGCTTAATCCGATGGCACCTGCGATCCAGACGATGATCATTCCTGCGCCAACAGGATATTTTCTCAAGCGAATATTATTAACCCCGGTAGCCATATTACCCCTCCTCTTCTTCTTTGTTACGGTGAGTCCAATAGTAAATAGCGGACATTGCCCCAGCCATACCAAAAAAGACAAATGGGACTGCTTTCATGTACGGCCAGGTAATATCAGGGATGGGTTGATCTTTCAAGGTTGGATAACCGAGTTTTTCATATGAAACACCGGCAATATACAACATGGAAGTACCACCGACTTCGTGCTCCCCATAAACATGGTTATAGTATTGTTCGGGATGATCAGCCAGACGTTGATGCGCAATTGCGAGCATTTCAGCACGCGTACCAGAGATTAATGCACCGGTGGGGCAGGCAGCACTACAGGCTGGTTGTTGTCCAGCAGCCTGTAGATCGGCACAGAAATCACATTTTTGAATGATTGGATTTACTTCATCCCATTCATATTTCGGTACATCAAACGGGCAGGCTGTCATGCAATAGCGGCATCCAATACATTTATAGCTGTGATATACAACCGGGCCTTCCGATGTTTTTTCCAGCGCTGCCACCGGGCATACGGATGCACAGGCTGGCTCAACACAATGCATGCATTGTTTCTTCACATAGGAATATGTTTCGGTATCCTGGTAAAGTTTAATTAAAGTCCAGGTGTCACCATTCAAATCAGTGGGCATTTCGTACATCTGATTTTCATCCATGACATAAGGTAGTCCAGCTCGTTTCTTACAAGCAACCTGACAGGCACGGCAGCCAACGCACAGAGTCGCATCATATAACATTGCGTGTGCATTCTCAAGATTGCCCGGTATGGCTGCTGCTTTTACATCAAGCGAGGGGAGAACGAGGGTACCAATCCCTGCACCTGCGATTTTAAGAAAATCTCTTCGATTTACTTCCATAAGTGACTCTCCCTTTAATGCTCTGCGGATTCTTCTGATTCAATTTCCTCAACAACGGGTTTTGTATGTTTTGAACGTTGGGTGAGGGATGAATAAGCAAAAGCGCCGGCAGCACCAGCGATGGCACCAACAGCCGTACCGCTTATAGCAATACTGGCAGGGGATATTTCCCGGACAGGTTTTTCCACAGATGGATAAGTGGTAGGAGGTGTGATCGCATTGAGGGTAACTGGTTTGTATACTTCCCAGTCCCAGAAACCTGGTTCAGAACAGCCAATGCATGGATGGCCTGCACCAATAGGCCAGTTGACCCCATCATTAAATCGGATGGTTGGGCAGTTATGATATGAGGTAGGTCCTTTACATCCCATTTTATACAGACACCAACCAGCGCGATGGCCATCATCGCCCCATTCCATCACGAATTCGCCAGCATCAAAGTGGCCACGTCGTTCGCAATTATCATGAATTCTGCGACCAAAGGCAAATAATGGGCGATTAAGTTGATCCATAGCGGGTAAGCTTCCATAGGTGAGGAAGTGGACGACTGTGGCGGTCAGGTTTGCAGGATTCATAGGACAACCCGGGATATTGACCACTGGCTTATCTTTGATGATATTCCAGACACCTACAGCGCCTGTTGGATTGGGATTGGCAGCCGGTACGCCGCCGAAGGTAGCACAATTCCCGACGGCAATCACGGCAACCGCGTTTTTGGCTGCTTCTTCCAGAATGTAACGGGACGATTTGCCGGCAACACAACAGTATTCACCGACTCCTGCTGTTGAAATAGAGCCTTCTACCACCAACACATAACCTCCGGCAGCGATGGCGTCCTCTTTTGATTTCTCTGCCTGAAAGCCTGAAGGAGCCATGATGGTTTCATGGTAATCCACGGACAGGACATCCAATACCAACTCAGCGGCAGTCGGGCTGGATGACCGTAAGAAGGCTTCGCTACAACCTGCACAATCCTGCAGCTCAAGCCATACGACGGGAAGACGTTTTGGTGATTCCAATGCTTTTGCAATTGCAAAAGCTTCCTTGTGGGGCAGCGCCAGGGCACCTGCCATCACACTGCAAAACTTCAAGAAATCACGCCGGGACATTCCTTCCCTTGCTAAAAATTCCTGAACACTCTCTCCTAAACGCAGCATAATTGATCCTCTCTTTTTGGGTGAAATTAAATGCAAATATACTTTTGCTAATCAAAAGGATTTTTACAGCGATGAGACTTTAATGGGGAAATATTAAAATTTGGGAACAAAACAGTATGGATATACTATGTGTATGATAATATCAAAAAAAAAATTTCTTGTCAATAAATTTTGACAATTAATACCGAATTTACCTAATTTGTGATATATTGCACAATATTGTGAAAAAAGAAACATAAATTTTTAAAAAAACCGCTTCTTTTTTTTATTTTTTTCTGAAGGATAAACAAAGAGATGGAGAAATGTTTAAATTTATCGAATAATCCCCAATATTTTTTGGATTAATTTTTATCAATCACCTTAAGGAAGATATCTACGATTTCCGGATCGAATTGGCTGCCTTTATTTTTGATTAATTCTTCCAGGGCTTTTACGTGTCCCAGGCTTTTACGGTAAAGTCTGTCATCAGTCATAGCCACATATGCATCTACAACCGCGAGAATTCGTGCTCCTAAAGGAATCTGACCTTTCTCCAAACCATTCGGGTAACCCGTACCGTTGAATTTTTCATGATGTGCGCGAATGATTGGGCTGACTGGAGCCATTTTTGTAATGGGTGCGAGAATTTTTGCCCCGATTTCTGGGTGTTTTCTCATTTCTACCCATTCTTCTTCTGTAAGGCTACTGGGTTTACGAAGAATATGATCAGGTACACCGATTTTACCAATATCATGCATGCGAGCTGCCAGCCGCATGTTCTGTATTTCTTCTTCCGGGAAATCTAATTGTTTGCAGACTTCTACTACCAATACCTCCATGCGTGCACTATGATCCTCCGTGTAAGTATCACGTGCTTCAACTGCATTTGCGAGGGCAATAACAGTTTCGAAGAGACTTTCTTCCAACTGTTCATGTAAATTAGATCGACGCAAAGCACTTCCTGCCTGATCAGCAATCAAACTAATTAATTGCATTTTGTTAGCATCAAAAGGTTCGCGTTGAGTACGACGTTCCTCCCCGAAGATTAACAATCCCATAAATTCATCGACTACTTTTAATGGGTAGATACAGACACTGGTAGCCAGACTCAGGAATAAAGCCTGATTCAATTCTTCTGATGAAGGAGAATCATTTTTTTCCAGGATTCTAAATTTCCCAGATAATTGAACATCTCTGTAAATATCAAGTACAATCTCGGGCTCAACTTTACCAATTCCCAGGCTGGCATCAATATCTCGAACTGAATGTGCTGCCCGACATATAAAGGATTCTGAAGAATCAGGGATTAGAATTCTTGTATAGGTGACATTGGTGCTGATGGTAGCGTATTGTGTGATGGTATTCAGGACTTTATCCACATCATCCGTTGCAACTAATTGTCGGGACATGTTAAATAACATCGTTAATTCTGCCCGGCGATCCTGCTCAATTTTATATAAACGCGCATTTTCAATAGCAACAGCCGTCTGGTTGGCGAGGGTGGTTAAGGTAAGCTGATCATCCTCGGAATAACCTTGCTCAGATCTTTTTGGACCGATCACAAAAATACCTACCAGTTCCGTTTTGACCAATAAGGGGATAAAGAGCTCACCGTTGAGTTTTTCAAGATCATCGCGCTCTTTGCGCCAGAGGGATTTGAAATAAGGTTGCAAATCCAATTCATTTTTCCGCAATACATCCTTATGGCTGGATAACCATAAAACAATTGGATGATTATCACTCATACGGATTTTGATAAAAGGTTCAAGCCCAATTTGGGCAGAAAGATAATATCCAGCCCCTTTTCCTCTTTTAAGGAAGAAAGCTGCGTTTTTAATATGCAGGGTTTCAGTAAGATCCTTCAGGATCATATTGGTGACCTGTTCAAGATCGAGAACCAGCGCCGTTCGACTACTGAGACGTTGCAGCATTAAACTTGAATCATACTTTTCCCGGAAGAAAAGTCGATCAATGATCGATTGGGCTTTATCCCGAAATGGTTGTGCCACCAGGGCAGTCAGGATTGCCACAAAAAGCGACAGCCCAAAAATCTCAATTTCTGAATAAGTGGAGATCAGATTGAAAGCCAGAGATAGGATTAAAAAGTATATAGTACCTATGATGATGGTTGGCACTGAATACAATACACTTTTTCGAACAATCACCTTAATGTCTAGCAATTGATGTCGTAGGATGGCATAGGAAATTAAAATAGCCGTGATGGAATTTCCAGCAATATCAATGGGATATTTTCCCAAGGGGGTGAAGTTCACCAGTGAAATTAATAATATCACTGCAAATCCCAATATTAAATATCTTAAGCGGTTACGAATGATTACATCATCGGTTTCTTGAAACCGTCTGATCAGCACAAAGAGACTGAATAGATTTAAGAAATATCCTGGAGCAGCAATCACAAATATGAGAGATCCAAACTCATAAAGGACTTCCATGTTATCCATGACAGCAAATTCCACAGCCAAAGGGGTGAACATCATCAAAATGAAACTGACAACCCCATAAATGTAGACCCAATTAATCAATGCCCAGTGCTTAGCCGTAACCGTGCGGACGAAACGAACCAATGTTACCGCTGATCCCACTGCGCCAAAAGCCATTAACCGAAACCAGAATGTAGGGTGATTATCAATAGCAGCCAATAATAAAAAGGCAGACAATGACCATAACATCATCATGGTCAGATAGCCTTTGAATGCGTTCCGTTCATGGATCTGTGTCGATGCTTTGGAAAATGTTGTAGCCAGATAAAGCACTCCATACAAAAAGAGGGCTATCAATGGAATCAGTGAGCTGAAATTAAAATTCATTGTTTCATAACCACTTCCCCTAAGATAATAAGCGCTTGATTACTTTCTCTGGTGCCTGCATATGCGTTGGTTTTAAGTGTGCAAGATCTGCTCCAGCGGCTCTTTGTTCCTCCATATACTTAGCGAAAGAACCATTATTAAGGCGGGTAACAACAAAATTTTCCTTTCCGAGCATTTTTTCGAAATCGCCGAATTCATTGTTCATCGCTCTAAAATTAACCCGCAAAGCTTCTTCAATTTTATCCAATGGGGTCATTTCGCCATCTGCCAATTCAAGATAGAGATGCAGGATCGGTTTCCCTTCTTTTTCTTCCTTTCTGGCGATCCAATCTACATACCTGAACTTCGCAGCTTCAATTACAAACCAGATGGATTTCTCCGTTAATCTGACCATTCCACCCAAATCGATGATATCGTCAGAACGAGAATAAAACCGAATTTGTGGAAGGTTGACACCCACTTCATCATCTCGCAATGAGATTACTTCAATCAAATCACCGATACGATAGCGGGTAAAAACTCCACCGAGAAGATTGGTGAAGACCATTTCATAAATACCAGGTTCCAGGTCACGGAAAAGCAAAGTCTTTGGCGTGTAATTTTTAGCAATTCTGCTGTTGATGTGTTCATCATACGGAATGAATTCATAGAAATTACTATCCGGGACCAGCGTCATGCCTTTATAACTCCAGGACTGGAAGCCAAAAATACCACCTTCCGTACAGGCATATCCTTCTAATGGTTGTTTTCCCCAATAATATTCAATTTTCTTGCGAAATATTTCGGTGTCTGTTCCTCCCGTAAGTACGCCTTTCATATTCCAGATATCTTTGGGTAATAAGTTGCGTTTCCCTAACTTGGCATTTAGATAGCCTTTGACCAAACGGATTAAGACACTCGGTTTTAGCATCGCCGCGGAAAGTTTTCCAGTCCCACCACCAGACTCAAACCTTTCACCAATTTTAGCCAAAATACTGGCGAGACCATAGAAGTAATCCAATCCAGTGATCATTCCCTGTTTAAACCCAGCACTTATTCTTTCTCCAAAATCCATGGTTTCACCTTCAGCAAGTGGGGGAACAAAACGGAAACCGGATTGTTCTTCTACAGAAAGACTCAAATAACCGGACACATAAGGGCGGGGTGCGGTACCGAGCAATAAAACATTGTGAGGATCAATATTAACCTCTCCTTTGCGCGTGGCAGATGACATCAGAATGGCACTTAATGAACCATTTCCCAATTGATCATACATTTGCTTTGTGTAAGGAGCCCATTTCCAGGGGTATTCACCTGAACGACCAGATGTACGTACCCAACCGAAAGGTTCAAACGGTAAAACATCTGATTTTTGATCTTTTAGGAATGGATCATAATCCTTATATGTGGTGAGCGGCACCAGGTTGCAGAATTCTTCAATGGTGGTTGGAATTTTTTCCCCCAATAATGCTTTTCCAATTTCACTGTGTTTGAGGTATTCAATTTGCTCAAACAACAATCGCTCCTGTATTTCCATGTATTCATCCATGTTTAAATCCAGATGTCCACAGAGTTTGGTCCATATTTCTGCTTTTTTGCCTTGCTTCATGAGCTCTTTAACGGTCGTCATCTTTTCTCCTTGCGTATCTATGTTATTTACATGCCTGAATTAACAACGGGTCTGGGACCCAAAATTTCCTTGATTTGATTAAGGTTATTTTTATCTCATTAAAACCAGCATTGGATAAAATTTGATGCCAATCCTCGACTGTGTAGACGCTTGAGACAGCAGAAGCTTCTGCCCAGGCTCTATCTTTATTTTCAGTAATCAAAAAATAAAAATACGCCAAGATTTTTATAAAGAAATTGATCAACGGGTTTTTCCATAGTTTCGATCCCCCGACATCAGCCAATGAAAAACGCCCATTGTCTTTAAGAATCCGGAAAATTTCTGCAGTTAATTGATCTACCTGCATGTGATGAGTCGCTAAGCCGCACATTATGAGATTAAATGAAGCTGGCGCAAAAGGCATCCACATGGCATCACCAGTTGTCAGAAAGACCTTTTTACCGAAGATATCCTCTCCCAGCTTTTGTTTGCCATGTCTTAACATTGCAGGCGTGATATCGATCCCAACGATTTTTGAATGGGCATTGGCTTGCAATACGGCTCGCGGAATCACACCTGTTCCTGTTGCAATATCTAACAACAATTCACCATCGTTAATAGGTGTATTCTCAATGAGAAAATTAATAAAGCCCTGGTAACTCCACCCCCAGAATTTATTTAATTCGTTATTGACTACACTTTCGTAGCGTGGGGCAAGCTCGGTGAAAGCTTCAACGACAACTTCTTTTTCTTCCATGCTGGATGTGCCTTGTGTAGATTTTTGAATTTAATTATTATACCCATTAAAAAATATTATGCCAATTTATCGACAATTGGATTTTATATTTACAAAACAAGGCTAGATGAGAATAACAATAACATTTTAAACAATCCCCAAAAAGATAAAGGTGTGAAAAACGAAGATTATCGATCCAATCAACAGAGCCTGGCGGTATTAAACAGTCGTTTTCTTGTCAATCTGACTCATTCAACAGGGCGTTTGGGGACAATAAAATCGCAACTTGCGTCTCCGGCACCAATGGATGTGATCTGGCGGATCTGGAATTGAGCGCCATTGGAAATAAAACTGGTAGCTTCCTGTAAAAAGCCAAGGGTGATATGGCAATCGGGCGAGGTGACATGACGTCCCCAGCATACCGGACAACGTTTGTTAATATAGAGATAATGATCCCCATTATCTTTCACTTCTACGATGCGATCACTGGTTTCGGTGTAGTTTTTGGCGATCCATTTAAGAAATAAAGGCAATTTAATGGAAAGCGGCACCAATTTTCCGGTCCGTTCCAAGCCCGCGCCATAATGATCGATAAAGCTTTGGATGCCATTTCGAAAGCCAGCTTTACCTGCACGAATCAGAAATACCCTGGCGCCACGCGGGCCGTATGTATTGGCGACGGCTGAACAGATGGCTGAATAGATCGAAAAATCAAATGCATTTTCCATGTTATCAGGCGGGCAAATTTCCCGATATGTGGGCAAACCACTTTGTTTCAATACTGCATTCAAACCATTTTCACCCATTAAATCCTGCAGTGTCGTAATCATATATCGAGCGATACGATTGGGAACATATAGTCCACTGAGTTCAATTGTCATACGCACATCCTTATTAATAAAAGTCACTGTTAAAATCGTTTCCATTATAATCAGGCATTTTTTAATTCAAGTAGACCTTGCAATTTTGAAAACGACAAAAAAATGAAATCTAAAAATACATTAAGTGCCAGCCTGGTTTCACCTCCAATGTGACTGTAATTGAAGTGGAAGTAAAAGAATTTCTAAAAAAGGGATACAATCAAGAAGAGATCCGCATGGAAAAAGCTGCATTTATTACCTTTGAATTACTAACCATACTGTTATTCGTTGCCTGTTTCTGGCATGCTGTCAGACAAAAAAACGGAAAGACACTGGAACTGATATTTGCTTTTATATTTGGTGTATTTCTGGAATGGATGACCATCCAGCAATTGGAAGCCTATCATTATGGAGAATTTATTCTGATGCTGGACGGCGCACCGATCTGCATTGGATTGGGGTGGGCTGTGATCATTTACAGCGGCATGGAGTTTGTTAAACACCTCGAAATACCTGATTATGCCCGTCCATTTCTGGTCGGTATGCTGGCACTCAACCTCGATCTGGCAATGGATGTAATTGCCATCCGCCTGGGATTCTGGAATTGGGTTATTCCTTTAGATTGGCAGTGGTTTGGGGTGCCCTGGGGGAATTTCTGGGCGTGGTATATCGTGGTTGTATCCTACAGCGGATTCATTTATTGGTTCCGGAATATATACAAACAACGAGGTTCTGCCTGGTTTCGTAATACGTATCCGTTATTTGCATTTTTATGCGCTGTTGTTATTCTGGCAATAACCAATTATGTCTTTGCTAATGTGTTCGCTGAAACTGAATTGGTCAGCGCGATGAGTATGTTATTGATCATATTGGCTGGTGGCGTCATCATCTATGTAGTCAAACCTGGATTGAAAAAAGATGCTTATGTTGATAAAGTTATTCTGTCAGTTCCGTTGACGTTTCATGCCTTTTTTACTGTGTTTGGATTTGCAGGAGGATTTTACGCTGCCTTACCCATTCTGGGGGTCATTGGCCTGACGATGTTCGCAGTGGGTCTTGGAATCCATCTTTGGCCATGGTGGCGTAATCAGAGGAAACCTTATAGAACCTGAAATTAGTGCATGATCCAGCGCACGATGGCGACGACTAACATTCCTATCACTACCGTGCCAAAGAGGCTCTTTCTCTTCCAGGCTACCAGACCTGCCGGGATAGCAGCCCAAAGATAAAGATTGTTGACTGAGAAATTAATGTGATCTGCTTCTATTAAAAGGGAAGGTAACAATAAGGCTGCCAAAACAGACACCGGTACATAGCGAAGCCAGGCTACAACAAAGGCAGGCAGCTGTTTATCACGCAGTACCCAGGCAGGAATCAGGCGGGGCAGGTACGTAACCAATGCCATACCGGCCAGCGTGATCAGGATGGTTGTTTCTGCCATGTTTCAACTCCTGCGCCGAGCGTCGCGGCGATTATGGTCGCAATGATGACGTGCCATTGGGTAGCTCCGAGCTGCCAAAGGATCAGGGACAAGCCTGCACTGATCAATGCAATGATGAGATGTTTCCGTTTTTTGATTTGTAAAATTAATAAAGCAATAAACATGGCAGGTAGGGCGTAATCCAATGCGAATGGACGTACATCCTGGATTAGATTGCCTGCAACAGCTCCCAATAAACTGCCCAACACCCAGGCGGTTTGACAAATGAGATTGATCAAAATGGTGGATTTTGGTTGGTTCTCCCCACGATCAAAACGCAGACTATGGACGCCAAAACTTTCATCCGTCAATTCAAAACTGAATAAACTTACCTGATATGATTTCCAATTGCGCATATGAGGTGCCAGCGCTGCAGACATTAACATATGACGTAAATTTACAATAAATGTGGTCGCGATGATTGATAAAGGATGGATGGCCTGGGCAAACAAACTTATCGCGATCAATTGAGCAGATCCAGCAAAGACAATGATGGACATTAGGACTGTATGAAAAATCGAAAGACCGGCATTGATCGCCAGAACACCATAGGCAAAACCAATTGGTAAATATCCAAGCACAACCGGCATGGCAGCAGAAAGGGTTTTACCCCAGTTGATGTTGTAAACGATTGAAGCAAAATTTTGTTTAACGTTGTTCACTGTCTATTTTTCCAAAGAAAGACTAGTCCTGCATTCATATGGCTCATTTCTCTAGAGCTTGAAAAGCAAGTATGAAGGTGGATTATATCAAATGACAATGAAAATTGATAAACGAACTGAATTAAAAAGGGGACCTCGGATTTTTTCCAGGGTCCAGACAGCGAAATTCCTTGACTGTAAAACGCTAGATTGAAAAATAGCCAGGGGTGTGAGAATTTATTGGGGATTAAGTTCCTGGAGTGCCAGAAGCACAAGATCACGTTGCCGGCGTTTATCCGGTACATCCAATAAATAGAAATAAATGGCGCGCAGGAAATTGCGAACATTAATGAGCCGATAGAAGTTTTCTGGCTCCTGACCGTGAAAATGGGGTTGAATTTTCAATTTTTCAAAAGCTTGTAAGATTTCCTCTTCCAGTAAAATCTCTCGAAGAAGAATCTCAGCTACCGGTTCAGCCAGATGGTCGATTTCATCCCCCGGGAATCTAAAATCTGGTTGCAGAACTTTGTCGCAAATACAGTTCAGGATCATTAAAATCCAGGGTTTCTTCATCTCTGGAAGCTGCACCAACTCCAGGAGGATATTGGCAGTGTGAGAAATGGAATTGGCCCAGCCTTTTTCGGGAACAAAGGTGCGATAATCTACTTCTTCCTGTAAGAGGCGAATGGTTTTTTCAAAAATAGTACCAATGACATTAAAAGGAATAAAATTCTTTTTCTTTTGGGTGACAACAATAGCCCATAATTGCAGGGCTGTGGCTGAACGAACAAACACAGAATCATCGTTTTCTCGACCAATCCCATTTATGATAAATTCGTCCTGGACCAAAGTTTCAGCGATTTTGTAAATATCTTCCTGGGTATACACACCTCTGTATATCCAATTTGCCATCACAGCAAAGATTAATTCATCTCTTAATTCAGCATCGGTTGAACCAAGAAATTTATAAAAATGAAGGGCAAATTCCCTGGGATTAGGGCTTTCCAGTGGTTCAAAATCATTATCTACGATCGATCTTAATAAATTCTTTAACCTATGCTCGTTCATAATAAACCTCAAAAATTGCTACTAAAATTTGGATGGTTTTATTGATGTGTGGTATCGCGCTGTGATGTCCGAATGATAAAAATGATAATAGAAAATGCAAATTAATAAATTATTTTGTTTATTATAGATTAACATTATAAGTAAAGCACGCTGTAAAGCCTGTGAATTTTAGAAATTTTCACTATAATACCACTATGAAATCTGACCTGACATATTTTCTCTCCTGGTATTTTTTTATTGTCTTAATTGGATGGCTTGTTTTTCCACTGACATTTAATTTTTTCCGTCGAATCCCCGATCGGGGATTAACGGTGTCCAAAATTATGGGATTATTGCTGGCTGGTTTCATCCACTGGTTTTTGAACAGTTTGGGCATGTCTCAAAACACTTCGGGTGGTATCTGGGCAGCCATTTTAATTCTGGCTGTATTTGGTTTGTGGTCGATCCATCAACATGGCTTTACCAGTATATGGAAATGGATCACGCAGAATCTAGGGTTGGTTCTGGTTGTTGAGGTTGTGTTTCTACTGGCATTCATGGGGATGGCTTGGTTGCGCTCTTATAACCCGGACATTTTTGGCACCGAAAAACCCATGGAGTTGATGTTTATCAATTCTATTTTACGAAGCCCTACATTTCCACCACAGGATGCCTGGTTGGCAGGCTACAGTATCAGTTATTATTATTTTGGTTATGTGATGGTGGCATTCATCAGCATGCTCACATCTACGCCTGCCGGTGTTGCCTTCAATCTGGCAATTGCCTTGATATTTGCCTTAACCTTCACAGCTGCATTCGGTGTTTTGTTGAACCTGATTGCCAGAATGGGTGGCCCCAAAGCGGAAGGGAAATCAGACATGCTGCGTTGGGTGCCTGTTTCCTTAATTGCCCCGATAGTACTTCTGGTGGTGGGGAATTTTTACGGCATTCTGGATGTTTTACATATGCACCATGTATTTGCGGAAGCAAAGGTGCCAGCGATCTGGTTTCAGACGGGTAGCATCAATTCTGAGACCCAGACAGAGATCGCGCCGCAGGTTGTTTCCGGAAGAATCAACTTTTGGGAATGGATGGATCTGAAACAATTAGGTCCTATTCCAGCACGGGATGTGTCCTTTCAAGGCATTCAACAGGGAAACTGGTTTTTTGCATCACGCACCATCCATGACCGTAATCTGATGGGTTATGATCCCGAGGCGATCGATGAGTTTCCTGCATTTTCGTTTTTACTGGCAGATTTACATCCACATGTTCTGGGATTGCCCTTTGTGTTGCTGGTGATCCTGATGAGTTTTGAGTGGTTACTGGACTTGCGATTCAGAAAAGAGGAGGATTTTACTGTTTCGATTACCTGGCAGCGAATTGGTATTTCAGCCATCATTCTGGGAAGTTTGATCTTCTTGAATACCTGGGATTTCCCCTTTTATGTATTTCTGTTCCTGTTGAGTGGAAGTCTGGCTTATTTCTACCAGCGCGAAGAAGGCTGGGATTGGAAAAGCCTGATCATGTTCCTGCGTCCAATGGGCTGGGTTGTGCTGATCAGTGTGTTGTTGTATTTGCCTTTCCTGCTAACACTTCAAACCCAGGCGGGTGGCATCATTCCCAATGTTATTTACCCAACCAAATTTCGCCAATTGTTTGTCATGTTTGGACCACTGTTGATCGGTGTGGTTTGCCTGATGCTGGTTGTCGTCCGAAGATTTAAGAAAGAAGTGGATTTCAAAACAGGCTGGAAAATCACTGGCGGATTTCTGGTAATGATGATTCTCGTTACTACTTTGCTGGTCATTTTGATGTTGTCCAATCCTGAAACCGCTAATCTTGTGAATAGCGCTATTTCTCCATTTACGATCAATGAAGCGTTAGGTTGGTTGTTGATCAGGCGGGTGGTGGAAGGTGGCACACTCCTGCTGGGTTTATTGCTGATGGCTGGAAGCATTGCCATTTTGTGGGGACTGCGAAAACAAGGATCGGAAAGCACTCTGTTTGTTTTTGCATTGGTTATCACCGGCACTTTGCTGTTATTGGGACCGGAGTTTGTCTACCTGCGTGATAATTTTGGTTGGCGCATGAATACGCTGTTCAAGTTTTATTTCCAGATCTGGATTTTATGGGCGATCAGTGCCAGTTTTGGATTCTGGTATTTACTGAAACGGGTGCAGGGATGGGGAAGAGTGATTGCCTTGGTGTTTATGGTAGTAGGGTTTTTGACCGGGATCGTTTACACCATCGGGACGATCCAATCCACGACAGCTGGCATACGCAATTCTGTCGAAACCGGCGGAATGCGGCAGCCAACGCTGGATGGGCTGGCTTTCTATTCATTGTATCATCCGGATGATTGGGCGTTGATTCAATGGTTCAAAACAAATGTCGAGAAATCAGCGGTGGTGTTGGAAGGAACAAAGGGTGCATATTGGGTAGAGGGACGATCCTCGAGAGTTTCAATGATGACTGGCCTTCCAACTGTGATGGGTTGGGTCAATCATGAAGCGCAGTGGCGCGGAAATGATTTTGTTTCCGTAGCGACGCGTGAAAATGATATTCGCCTGATATATACGGAACGGGATTGGGCCATCACAGAACAATTACTCGATCAGTACAACATAACTTATGTCGTTTTCAGCCCATTGGAACGTGAATGGTATGGGGGTGTGCAGCAATCTAAATTTGATCAGCACTTGCAGCGGGTGTTTGAGTACGGTGATTTTGTGATTTACCAGCGCTGAGATCGAAGACTCTCGTTAATTATCCAGATCCATCATGGCGATTCGCTTCAGCCCGAGAGGATCCAGAATTTCGATTTTATGCGTGTCACACACAATCATATTTTGATGACGGAAGGTTTTCAGACAACGGCTAAAAGCTTCCGGAACAGTCGATAGTCTGGATGCCAGATGGTAATTGGGATTTTCCTTGCGATTGATTTTCTGGGCTCCCTGCTCGCTGATCTCCAGCAGCAATTTGGCTGTTCGGGAGAGCAATGGACGAAAAGACAAATCCTGGAAGAGTGAGATTAGTTTTCGATTTCTATTGGCGAGCACCCGCAATAAACCCAAACCAATCCGTGGATATTGCATGATGAGCTCCTGGAGTTTTTCGGAGGTTATTTGCCAGATGAGACTGTCCTGGTTGGAAACGGCTGTGATGGGGTTAGGTCCGTTATCCAATGCTGAGACTTCATTGAACATAATGACTGGATTGATCACGGAAAGAATGGAGATTTGCCCTTGAAGACTAATTTTGCAAAGCCGTACCTGTCCGTTCAATAGAACATACATCCCTGAACTGGGTTCCTCTTCGGTAAAAATCACCTGATCTTTCGCAAAAGGTTTAATTGTCCCGCCCAATATGATTCTCTCTACTTCTTCCAGAGAAAGATTATTGAAATGCTCAATGCGTTGTAATCGTTTAGCCAGGTTTTGGATATCCATTACTAGTCCCTTGATTGTTTCAAGTATAACAAAATCCAGGGTAATCCCATGGTAAATATCGTAAGGGATAATCGAATAAAATGTCACCATACGATGATTTTCCAAGAATTATTCGATGGTAATTTTGTATTTGACGAACACAATTAATTGATATATTATTACATGTAATTGAATTACGTATAACAAAAAAAGAGGTAATGATGGAAGATAATAACGAACAACAAAATACCACAGAATCAACCGGGCAAACCGGTCAGAGTGGACAAACAACCCGATCAGGCAGCTCCAAAGCACATGAGCCCGGTATCAAAAATGCCTGGAAACAGGTAGAAAATATCGGTCAAGCACTTGGTGATGCATTACAGGGACGGGGAAATGTGGTGATGGTACGCATCAATGATGAAGCACTGAGTTATCTGGATATGTTGGTGGAAGCAGACGTTGTCAAGAGTCGTTCTGAAGCAGCTGCCTGGTTGATTAACGAGGGGGTAGGTGCCAACCAGGACTTGTTTCACAAAATTGGCGAAGTAACACAGCAAATCAGTGCCCTTCGTGAGAAATTACGAGAAACAGTTAAAACCCAAAAACCTGAATAATTATTCAGAATAATTAACAATTGATTGGAAGACCTTTTCTTCTGTTTGAAGAAAAGGTTTGTTCTTTTAATCATGTCATTCAGATATCCGCATAAGAACTTCACAACTTCTTAATAATTTCTAAACATCTTCCCGCTACAATCAAGAAACTAAAATCTAGGATTGTGGAGTTTGCTATGAAACGGTACTTTTGGGTGATTGGAATTATTTTAATTCTTGGTGCTGCAGCCTTTTTTTATTATCAAGGACAGGCGCAAATTGCAGAAGAGCCAGTTAAAGAAAGCTTGAAGACCAGTAAGGTGCGTCGTGGGGATATCATTATCACCGCGTCAGGTGTGGGAGCTGTCGTCACGCAAGCAGATATCCAGATTGGATTCACAACAGCTGGTGTGATCGAAGAGATTTACGTTAAGCAAGGGGATGTGGTCCAAAAAGGGGATATGTTAGCAAAATTAGAAGAAGACCCGCAACTCACACTGGATCTGTTTACCCAACAAATCAATTTGATTAATGAACAGGAAAGTTATCAGAATCTATTGAATAATCTGGATTCTGATCTTGCCAGTGCTTCTGTTAATTATCTGCAGGCACAATCAGATCTTGAAGATTTATTAACAGATCGCGCCAGCTTAAATTACAGACGCTGTGGTGATGAGTATGTTCTTCAATATGAGGCTGATTACAACACGGCACTGGAAATAGTAGAACGTTTACAGGACAAATATAATCTTTTATATGCAACCAGAGATCTGAGTGATCCTGAGAGACTTCAGGCAGAAGCAGATATTGCCAGCGCACAATCCAGGGTGAATACCGCTTACGCCAGCTGGCAATATTGCTTAACCTATCCCAGTCAGGAAGAAATCGCGTTAATGGATGCCAAAATAAAAATTAAGGAAAACGAAGTGATTCGCTGGAAAGAAGAGGTGGATACTTTGCAGGTCGGGGTAGATCCACAGGATATTGAGTTGAATCAGGCAAAAGTTGCCCAGGCCGAAGCAAAATTGAAAATTGCTGAAGATAATATCAACGGGTTAACCCTGATAGCCCCGATCACAGGTACCATCATGGATATCAGTGCCGTGCCTGGCCAGACAATTGGAAATAATACCAATATCATTCGGGTTGCTGATTTATCCAGACCCATTCTTGAGGTTTACCTGGATGAAACAGATCTGGATCAACTGGTGGTGGGTTATGAGACTGAGGTTATTTTTGATGCCTTTGATACCAGCATCTTTACGGGAAAAGTGATTTCAGTTACCCCAGAGTTGGTAAAAAACGGGAATGTTGTTTATGCTCATGGATTGGTTGAATTAGATCCCAGCTCATTTGGTAAACCCTTCAATTTGCCACTGGGGTTGAATGCTTCTGTCGATGTCATTGGTGGCAGGTCAGAAAATACGCTGCTTGTTCCGATTGAAGCTTTACGACCTTTGGGTGATGGCACATATGCTGTATTTGTATTGGAGAATGGTACACCTACATTACGCATGGTGGAGGTTGGTTTGACTGATTTCACCTCAGCTGAAATCCTATCAGGTCTGAAGGTTGGTGAGGAAGTAACCACAGGCATTGTGGAGACTGTTCAATGACAGATTCTGTGATTATCAGGACAGATCAACTGAAAAAGATTTACCAAATGGGTGAGATCGAAGTCCCGGCTTTGAATGGTGTTTCCATTACCATCCAGGAAGGTGAGTTTGTAGCGATCATGGGTCCTTCCGGTTCCGGTAAGAGTACCTTGATGAATATCCTGGGATGCTTAGACTCGCCAACCGATGGCCAATACTACCTCGATGACCAGGACGTCAGTAAGTTGAATCGGGCACAATTAGCCCATATTCGCAATGAAAAACTGGGATTTATCTTTCAATCTTACAATTTATTGCCCAGAATGAGTGCAGTGGAAAATGTGACTTTACCAATGATGTACAACAAAGCGGCTGCCGGAAATCAGGTAGAAATGACAAAAAAGGCAGAAGAATTGTTGGGCATTGTAGGCCTGGGTGACCGAATGCATCATCAGCCTAAAGAGCTTTCGGGTGGACAGCAACAGCGCGTGGCGATTGCCCGTGCACTCATTAACGATCCGGTACTGGTTCTGGCGGATGAACCAACAGGAAATCTTGATACGAAATCTGCTAATGAAATTATGGAAATTTTGCACAATTTACATCAATCAGGAAGAACAATTGTAATGGTAACCCATGAACCAGATATCGCTGAACAAACCCAACGGATCATTGCAGTACGAGATGGTCTGGTTGAACTGGATCATGAAAATGGGAGAGAGTGAGAGAAAATGAAGATCATAGATGTCATTAAGGTAGCTTCGAAATCTCTTACTTCGAATAAGCTGCGTTCCATGCTGACAATGTTAGGGATCATCATTGGTGTGGCAGCAGTGATTATTATGATTGCCGTCAGTTCTGGAACAGAAACGGCTATCGCTGACCAGATCAATAGTCTGGGAGCCAACCTGGTGTTTGTGATGAGCAGCTTCAGTCAGGGTGGCGCAGGGGGAGGAATGGGGGCTTCTACAGGGGGCCTGGTGTACTCCGATGCGGATGCCATTGCGAACAGTGTGCCGCATGTCGCCGGGGTGGCCGTGGAACAAAATACCACGCAAACCATCAAATATGGGAATATTGTCCTTGAAGATGTATCCATTTTAGGAACCACACCAGACTTTACAAAAGTACGTGAAATTGAATTAAAAGAAGGTCGTTTTTTAAATGATCAGGAGTTAGAACGCAGTACCAGAACGGCCATTTTAGGAGCAACTATCGCTAAAGAATTATTTGGCGACACATATCCCATAGGTCAGAAAATCAGTGTTGGAACACTCAAATTAACAGTGGTAGGTGTCTTTGAAGAAAAAGGCCTGGTTTCCGGGGTAGATTATGATGCCAGAGTTTACGTTCCCATCACGCTGGTTTTCGATAAGTTAATGAACTCTCAATTTTCCCGGATTGCAGGTGATCGGGTGCGGATGATTTATGTGACGGTGGACGACAAGGAAAATATTGATGCGGTCATCCTGCAGATCAATTTATTGTTATCCAAATTGCATGATGTGCCATTGGAATCACCGGATTTCCAGATCAGTACCCAGCAGGATATTATCCAGACTCAATCGGCAACAACTGAATCTTTCCGAATTTTATTGGCCTGGGTAGCTGGTGTCTCCTTGATAGTAGGTGGTATCGGGATTATGAATATTATGTTGGTAAGTGTAACCGAACGAACACGGGAGATTGGCATTCGTCAGGCAGTGGGTGCAACACCACAGGACATTCAAAGTCAATTCTTGACAGAAGCGCTGATCCTTTCCCTGGTTGGTGGATTAATTGGTGTTATTTTTGGCATTACTGGTTCGTGGGTATTCTCCAAATTTGGAGATATGCCCACGGTTGTTGACCCATTTTCGATTGTATTAGCTTTTGGTTCGGCTGCTGCTGTTGGTATCCTGTTTGGTTACTTACCTGCCAATAAGGCAGCGAAATTGGATCCAATTGTCGCATTAAGACATGAGTAATTTTGTGAGGTAAACATGAACAAAAAAATGATTTTGATTGTATTGGTAACAATTATGTTGTTAACCGCATGCAGCGGTGGTGAATCAGTTGCTCCTGTTCAGAACCAGGAGGCAGCCATGAATGAAGTGCAGAAGGAAGGCGCTGATACTGCTGGCGCTGACAATCCTGCTGACCCTGACCAGGTTCAATCTCAGGAACAAACACAGGAGATGGTGCAACTCAGTACCCAGGTTCGTTTGATTTTGGGCAGTATGGCACTCGCTGAAAGTGATCTGAAATTGACTCAAGAACAGGCAACTGCTTTGATTCCGCTCTGGAAGGTAATGAAGACCCTGTTATCCAGTGATACGGCTGCTGGAGAAGAAATTGAAGCCCTTCTCAATCAAATTCAGACAGTCTTTACGCCAGAACAATTGGAGTGGATCAATAACTACAACCTGAGCCCGGAAGCCTATCAGGAAATTCTGACAAAATATGTGCCAGAAGAATTTCAGAACGCAGGCTCTTTGATGACGGAAGAAGAACGGGAAGAACGACGCGCGACTGCTATCGCGGCCAATGGAGGAACTGTTCCGCCAGAACTTCAGAGCGGTGGCGGAGGTCGTGGCATGGGTGGTGGTATGGGTGGTGGTATTCCTGGAGGTGGGGCAGGAGCGTCCGCAGGTGAAGGAACCGGTGGTAGCGCTGGTCAGTTAAATACATTCCTGATTGATGCGCTGGTTGCAGAGTTGGAATTAATCGCAAATCCATAAGACAAAGAAGCTTCTGACCTGTGAATATTTTGATAGATTTGTGATTTCACACAAAATCTAAAACAGATCTTAATAATTTCTAAATAAGTTTTGGTTATTATAAGCATAAGTATTAGACTACTGGAGGTAACAATGTTCAAAAAAGTATTTTTCGGATTATTAATCGCAGGTTTGCTGGTTGGTGGCGGTGTTACAGCAGTTTCTGCCTATGGTCAAAACCCACCGATTTGCCCAACGGAACCCATTCCACAGGATGTACTGGGAATGACTGCCGCTGAGGTGCGTGATGAGATCAGATCAGGTAAAACCATGGAGGAAATTTTCACTGAAAAAGGTCTGGATTATGAAACTTATCTTGAACAATGGTTGGCTGATCACGAAACCTGCCTGGAAGAAGCAGTGGCTGAAGGCAAATTGACAGAAGATCAGACTAAATTATTGCAGGAACGCCTGGAAGATCGGGTTGAAGATGGTTTGTTCTTCTATCAGAACCAGGGCTTTGCAGATTCCATGCGATCCTATATGAACTTCCGAATGGAGAAAGTATGGGAAGGCGGACATGGGCTGATTGGTCAAATCTTAGAGAAGTTAGAAATTACATTTGATGATCTCAAAGCAAGAATTACTGGTGGTGAGACACTGGAAGAAATAGCTGAAGAAGCTGGGATCGATCTGGATGCTATGCATGAAGAATTTATTCAGAAACAACTCGAAAACGTTGAGCAAGCATTAGCAGATGGCAAGATTACAGAAGCACAGGCTGATAGAATTCGTGAAAGACTCAACGATCAGTTGGAGAACCCGATTCCTTGGAATATGTTTGAGAGAATGCGCGATCGTATGGATAGATCCTTTGACCGCTCTCAGTTTGGCGGACGACCCGGTGGCATGGGTCAATCACGCGGCAACCAGGGTGGAAACTGGTAACTCTCCATCCATAGCGGACTGACAATTATTGAACAAATTAATCACATTCACTCGCCCTGTTACTGGGCGAGTGATGATTAAAGCAAAAAATTTGATAGAGATTGGGCTATACTATAGATTATGAAAGTATTAATTGTTGATGATGAAAAACGAATTTCGGATGGGGTCCGCAAATATTTCGAGCAAGCTGGTTTCGATGTACAGGCTGCTTACGATGGCCCCAGCGCATTGAAAATTGCATTAAATGATTCTCCGGATCTAATCGTTTTAGATTGGATGCTGCCGGGTATGAGCGGGATTGATGTCTGCCGTGAGATCCGCCGCGAATCGGATGTGCCGATCATTATGCTCACTGCCCGTGTGGAAGAGAGTGATAAGCTAATTGGCCTGGAATTGGGTGCTGATGATTACATGACCAAGCCGTTCAGCCCTCGTGAACTGGTTGCCCGAGCTCGTGCTGTATTACGTCGCTCACAAATGGAACCGGTGCAATCCCGTAGCATCTATCAATTTGGAAATGTATTATTAGACACGAATGCGCGCGAATGCAAGGTGGATGGTGAGATTGTTTCCTTGACGCCCACAGAATATGACTTTCTGGTTTATCTGGTGCGGCATCCTAATCAGGTTTTCTCACGGTCAAAGTTACTGGAAGCGACTGACCTGGGCGTGTATGAAGGGGTGGAACGCACCGTGGATGTGCATATCCATAACCTGCGCAAGAAAATTGAGCAAGATCCTACCAATCCCCAATTTATTATCACCGTGTTTGGTGTGGGATACCGATTTGTAATTCCTTCTGGAAATTCGGGATGAATCGATTATCCATTACCACCAGGTTAGTCCTGAGTTTTATAACAATCATTATTTTGACCCTGGTATTATTTATTGTGGTCACGAATCGGGTTGTTTATAACCGCTTTGCCGACCTGGTGGAAAAGTCTGGAACGAATTTCTCCCGCAGGGTTGTTCCAATCCTTGAACAATATTATCAGGCGAATGGTTCCTGGGATGGGGTAGAGAATCTAGTTTTCGATTCAACCGGCAATCGTGAAGGTGGATTTGGAAGGTTCCGTCAGGATAATGGCAATATGATGGCGCCTGGATTGATGATTACTGCCCAGGATGAGCGCTTTTTATTAATTGATGGCGATGAAATCATCTTTGACACAAATCCCGATGGTATTGTCATCAATAACCCTGAAAACTTAGCGAAATTCGGCACACCTGTGGTTGTGAATGGGGAACAAGTAGGTACCTTTCTGGTGGCTTCGATGATGGGAATTTTAAATGAAAGTCAAAATATTTATTTAGCCAGAGTAAATCGTACGCTGATCTGGGTGGGAGCCATTGCGATTCTATTGGTGTTATTGGTAGCCTTATGGCAATCCAGAAGCATTGTTCAGCCGTTGCGCGAGATGGCAGACGCGTCCAGGTTGCTCGCCAAAGGGGATTACAATCAGCGCGTACAGGTTCAAAGGAACGATGAACTCGGTGATATGGCAAATGCTTTTAACCAGATGGCGTTAGATTTATCACAACAATCCGAATTGCGGCGCCAGATGATGGCGGATGTAGCCCATGAATTGCGTACACCGCTGAGTGTTTTACGGATCGATCTGGAAAGCATGGAAGATGGGTTGATGGAAGCATCCCCGGAGAATGTGCGCGCATTGCAGAGTGAAGTCAGTTACCTGAGCAATCTGGTGGATGATTTACGCATGTTGTCATTGGCGGATGCAGGGGATTTGAAAATTGAAAAGAGCCCGGTGGAATTGAATTCCCTGGTGCGAGAGATGGTAGAAAGACAACAAAACGCTGCCCGGGAGCGGAAAATAATAATGACAGCGTACTATGCAGAAAATGAAATTTTTGTTATGGGTGATCCGCAACGATTAAGTCAGGTAATGGTGAATTTATTATCCAATGCCATTCAACATACACTACCGGATCATGAGATCACGACGAAAATTGAAGTTGAAAATCAGATTGCTCGCGTATCCGTTACAAATTATGGTACCTGGATTCCCAAAGAAGACCTGGAACGAATTTTTGATCGCTTTTACCGGCTGGAAAGATCCAGGAATCGTGATCAGGGTGGCAGTGGATTGGGGCTATCGATTGCCCGTAGTCTGATCAATGCGCATGGGGGAAAGATCTGGGCAGAGAGCGAACTGGGAAAATCAACTACTTTTAAGTTTACATTACCAGTGTTGAGTTGAGAACAGAAATCAAAAGAGTTCACCTGATTTTAATGAACTCTTTTGACTTTCCCTGGAAATTCGACTTAGAGGGGGATTCTTAGGGTCAGTAAGAATATTTTCGTTGACGTGTCTCAAAAAAGGAGAATAAGACCAGCAGGATTGAACTCAATATTGCGACAATAAAGCTCTGCCAGGCAAAAGTAAAATTAAGGGGTCCTCCATAAAATAAAACATTGGATAAAAATCCGCCTGTCAGTGCGCCACTTACGCCAGCAAATACACGACCTGCACGAATGATTTTACAACGCCGTTTGAAGAAATAATTTGTCAGCCAGCCCACACAAAAACCGATCACCATCCAGGAAAAAAGTCCCATTTTCTAATCCTATCTGTTCGTTTCTTGTTTTAATTGTTCCATAATCATGGTCGGATATATTAAAAAAACTTATTAATTTTGTAAGGTTTTTCGAAAAAGACCTTACAGGTGTCTGACTTTTTATATGATCTTTGCAACATTGAACTATTCATTAAATGAATATATAATGATTGAATAAATCATTTTGAGGTAACTATGAAACCAATTTTAAGCAAAATATTTCTGATCAGTTTTATCTTTGTAATTATGTTGAGTGCCTGTGCTCCAGCACAAAGCAATTTAACCGAGGAAAATTCGCCCGTGCCTGAAGCATCCCAAAATAATACGGTGCCTCAGGAGCCTGAACCAGTAGTAGACCCCGGTTTGGAATTTGTGGATGCTACTGGAAAACTGGTTTCTTTGCCAGCACTCCCAGGGCGGATCGTGGTGGCTGGAAGAGCAACCCCGTATGTGTTGGATACGATTTATCTTTTCCCGGATGCCGCCAAAAAATTAGCTGCATTGGAAGTGCGTGGATTTGACACGCAGGCTTTTCTAGGGCTGGTTGACCCTGATGTCACTGTTAAGAATATGCTGGAACGGGATGCCGGACCTGAACAAATCGCTCCGTATCAACCGGATCTGGTGATCGTCAAGAACATCTCATTGGGTCAATTAGGGGCTGCTCTGGAGGAAATTTCCATACCGGTGATGGGGTTGAACCTTGAGACACCAGCATATTTCTATGAGGACATTCGCGCTTTGGGAAAAGTATTTGATAATGCAAATCGAGCAGAGGAAATTGTCGCCTTTTATCAGGGTATAGAAACTCAGGTAAGTGAGATGATGACTGGATTACAGGATTCAGAGCGACCCTCTGTGGTGGTGTTGCAATACAGTGAAGACGGAGGAGAAATCTCCTTCAAAGTGCCGCCTGCCAGCTATCTACAAACCACGATGGTACAGAATGCTGGTGGTAATCCTATCTGGTTAGATGTGGATGGTGGGTCTGATGGTTGGATTCAAGTGGGTTTGGAGCAGATAGCTGTCTGGAACCCGGAAGTAATTTTTGTCGTGAACTATTCCGGGGATTCTGTAGAAACAGCGCAACAATTATTACAAAGCCCGACTTGGGCAGGTTTACAGGCAGTGGAAAACGAGCAGGTATATGGTTTCCCGGCAGATTTTGCCAGCTGGGATTTGATTGATCCACGCTGGATCCTGGGCCAACAGTGGCTGGCTACCATCCTGCAGCCAGAACGCGCAGCCGAAATCGACTTGCAGGCACAGGTGGTGAGTTTCTATCAGGTGCTCTATCGATTATCGGAAGCACAAATCAAGGAATCTATTCTTCCA
>JAHYJK010000170.1 GCA_019429225.1 Anaerolineaceae bacterium | reverse complement strand
ATCCTATGAATCAATCCACGGGATAGGTATTCACAGGATAAAAAAACCAAAAATCCTTTGAAAAGGATTCTCCAACCTTTTTCAAAAGGTTTGAATTCTGGCTATCCATGGATTTGAATCCATGGTGTAGTGATGGAAACCAAGATTGTTGCGAACGAGATGTCTTGTGATTGTGTTATCCTATGAATCAATTCACAGGATAAAAAAACCAAAAATCCTTTGAAAAGGATTCTCCAGAGGCTGTCCAAAAAGAAGAAAAAGACAACCCTTAATGACCAAAATAATTGGAAATTTAGAAAAACAAAAAAATTAGCGGCTAAATAGCTGCCAATTTCCTCATATTATGGGCAATGCTTACCAACCCCCACTCAATATTTACCTTTTCTAACCCTCTCCTGATATTAATTCGAACGGGTGATGAAATCATTCCCCCTGTAGTTTTACCACAAGCAGACCCAGTTCAAACCTGCTCAAGCAGGTTGATTGGTAACCTGTTTCAACAGGTTTGAATTTTGACTATCCGTGGATTTGAATCCACGGTGCGGTTCAGGCAGAATCCCATTGCAAACCCTAGAGTGTTTCTTCACCTATCCTATGAATCAATCCACGGGATAGGTATTCATAGGATACACAACCTTAAACCCTTTGAAAAGGATTCCTCACCCTACCTCAACTATCCGTGGATATGAATCCACGGTGTAGTGATTGCAACAACCTTTCATTACGAAACAATAGGCAATTTTTCACGTTCAACTAACAATAAAGACATCGTTAGATTACTCTTTTTTTAAATTAACCTATATACTAATAATTATTCTATCGGGAAATATTTCACAAAGACATTCAATCTATTAAATAATGTTTATTAAGTTGGGAGGGACGAACATGAAGAATAGAACTTTAACCTACTTATCGGTATTGTTGGTGTTGGTGTTATTAACCATGTCGTGCAACTTGCCATTGGGGAAAAGCAAAAAACCTGCTGAAACACAGGAACCGAACACACATGTGAAATTAAATAAAAACCTGGGAGATTTGTATCGCAGCAATGAGGGAGGATATTCTTTTCAGGTCATACCCGATTATGAAATCGAAGAAACCTGGGGAATCTCCTACATGTACCCAACCGATGCTGACCCGGATGCAGGTCCGATGTTTATCTTGATCGGGGGGATGAATGAAGTTGAAAAAACCTTTGATGATCTTAAAAATGATTTTGCTGACGGATTTGATGGAGAATTAAAACTCTCCAAAGACAAAAAAGTCAAGATTGATGGAAAAGAGGGTGTAAAAGTCGAGTATGAAGCTGTCAACAATGGCAAAGAGGTGGTAGGACAGGCGATCTTCGTCGCCGTGACTCCTTACCAGGTTTTTTCACTGATCGACCTTTATCCGCCCAAACAATATGGGTCGAAAGAGAAGAAATTGTTTGATGAGGTCAGTGAGACGATCAGCTTTCATGACCCAACAGTTGCAGATCCTTCTCTGACCACAGCTGAAATCATCAGCCAGTATGCTTATTATGCTTTTGCGAGCTCAGAATATGATTTTGACAGGAACGCAGCGCATCAAGCCACCGGTGCGCCGGACACGCTTGATTGTGGAGATTACGAAACAGCCTGGTCCTCTCTGGAAAAATTCTCAGAGGACTGGATTGAGTTAGGTTACGTTGAGTCTGTGTATCCCACTGAGGTTCGAATTTTCATGAACCATACACCGAACCAGATCGTCAAAGTGGAACTTGTAGATTTAGAATGGAATTATCGTACGATTTACAGCGGCAATCCCGAAATGACAGAATGCCCATATGTGCTTGCCATTCCTGTCAATAATGCTGATTATGAAGCAATCGCTGTGCGCATTACCGTTGACCAAAGTCAATTGAACCTACCCTGGGCACAAATTGATGCTGTGGAATTATCTGGTTATCCCGGTAGCATGTCTGTATCATTCGAAGACCCTCCCGGTACAACTGGCGGAGAAGATCCGGGTAACCAGGGAGGCAGCGCTGGGCAACCGTCTTCCGGTCCAGGTGGTGGCATCGTTGCTCCGGAAACAGCATCCGGGTTCTGGGATTTCATCCGCGTCGAAGATGGAATGGCCGATCCGATTGTGCGCGCCCTGGCAGCAGCCCCGGATGGATCGTTATGGATTGGGTATGGCAACAAAGGCATCGCAAACCTGAAGAATGGGAAGTTTACCAATTACACCACCGAACAAGGCCTCACAGCCAATGGGGTGACCAGTCTGGCAGTCGATCCGGATGGTATCCTCTGGATTGGGACCACCTGGGGTATTTCACGCTTTGATGGTAATAAATTTACCAATTATCTCACCGATCAGGGATTGCTCAGCAACGATGTCAAGAGCCTCGCGATTGATCGGGATGGCAACTTATGGGCAGGTGTCTCTTCCGGTGTTTCGCGCTATGATGGCAGTTCCTGGAAAAACTATACCATGGATGATGGATTAATTGATAAACCCGTTGTGGATATTGCCTTTGACTACCAGAATGGTGTCTGGTTTGCCACCAAAAGCGGTGTTTCACGGCTGAAAGATGGGGTCTGGACATCGTTTACTGAAGCGGATGGGCTGTCTTACAAATCAGTGAATTCCATCGCTGTTACTTTTGATGGCACCGTTTGGTTTGCAACCGCCGGACAGGGGGTGTCCAGCTATGATGGAAATTCCTGGCAGGTGTACCGCTCTGATCAAGGCCTAACCTATACACCCCGAGATATGGCTGTCGCTGATGACGGCGCATTGTGGATCACCAGTGATGGCACCGGAGTGTTCCGATTTAATGGAAATTCCTTCAAAAATTGGTCAACGGGAGATGGCTTACTGTCCAGCTGGATTGATCTCATCACGGTTGCGCCAGATGGCTCCATCTGGGTGAATTTTAAAGAAGGTGGTCTGGGCAGGTTTGGAAATTAAGAAAACATGAATTAAACGCCACCGGTGAGTGCCTGGATACGCAGGTGGAACTGTGATCATTGTTACGTCTGATATATAATACAACAATGACCGCATCTTTTCCCCTGCGTATCGGCATCGACATTGGTGGTACTTTTACTGATTTTGTCGTCTATGACCCCTCGACCCAACAAATCGAGACTTTCAAAATCCTCTCCACGCCCAGTAACCCTGCTCTGGCGGTGCTGGAAGGTTTAAATCAAATATTCTCAGATCGATCTGACAGGCAGGCTACCATCGTGCACGGTTCCACCGTCGCTACCAATGCCTTGCTTGAGTACAAAGGTGCACAAACAGCTTTGGTCAGCACCACTGGATTCAAGGATATCCTGCAAATCGGACGTCAGAACCGACCTTCGCTCTATGACCTGAAAGTCAGTCTGCCAGAACCACTGGTCCCCGCAGACATGCGCTTTGAAGTGGACGAGCGCGTTTTGCATACCGGCGAGGTTCTGCAAGCGTTGGATTCTGCACAATTTCAAACCTTGATCAACGAAATCAAAGCTTCCGGCGCGGAGGCTGTGGCGATCTGTCTGTTATTTTCCTTCCTTTACCCCGAACATGAACAGATGATTGCCAAAAGCTTGCGTGAAGCGGGCTATTTCGTCTCGGTCTCTTCCGAGATATTGCCGGAATTCCGCGAGTACGAACGCTGTAGCACAACCGTGGTGAACGCCTATGTTTCCCCGGTACTGGGAAAATACCTCACCTATCTAGAGGATAAACTCGAACCCGGCATGCGTTTGAGTGTAATGCAGTCCAATGGCGGTGCCATCCAACCTGCAGAAGCCCGTCAGGCTGGGGTACGTTGCATCCTCTCGGGACCAGCTGGTGGTGTGGTCGGTTGCGAGTATATTGGTAGATCGATCAACCGCGACGCTGCTTTGCGCCTGATCGGTTTTGATATGGGTGGCACCTCCACCGATGTCTCCCTGATCGATGGTGCCCGCCAGATCACCACCGAAGCCGTCGTCAGCGGTCATCCTATCCACCTGCCGATGCTGGATATCCACACCATCGGTGCAGGCGGTGGTTCCATTGCCCGGGTGGATCCCGGTGGTGCACTGCGCGTTGGTCCGGAAAGCACCGGGGCGGATCCTGGTCCAGCCTGCTATGGAAAAGGCGATATCCCCACCATCACCGACGCTAATGTGGTGCTGGGACGGCTGGCTCCCGAGTTGTTCCTGGGCGGCAAGATGCAGCTGGACGCGCAACGCTCCTGGCATGCCGTCGAAAAAATTGCGATAGAACTGGACATGGAAACCACGCAGGTTGCTCTGGGCATCATTCAGGTCGCCAACGCCCACATGGAACGCGCGCTACGCGTCATTTCCGTGGAACGTGGCTGGGATCCACGTGTCTTCAGCCTGCTCTCCTTTGGTGGCGCAGGTGGGCTGCACGCTGCCGATCTGGCGCGTGGTCTGGGGATTCCCAGAGTGCTCGTCCCTCCGGTGGCGTCCACCCTTTCCGCGTATGGCATGCTCGTGGCGGATGTGATCAAGGACTACTCCCAAACGGTGATGCTGCCAGGAGGCACAACCTTCCAGCAATTATCTTTCCTGCTGGCAGAATTAGCCCATCGCGGTACAGCCGAAGTGCTGGCCGAGGGTGTCGCAGATGAGGATGTCCAGCTGGAACATAGCCTGGATATGCGTTACCGTGGTCAGTCCTATGAACTGAACATCCCCTTTACACCAACCTTCCTGGCCACCTTCCACCAGCAGCATCAGGCGACCTATGGCTATGCCAAACCGGAAGCGAAAATCGAAATCGTCAACCTGCGTTTGCGCGCGATTGGGAAAAACACACCACCACCCATGCACGGCCAGCCGCTGGGTAATCCCAATCCGCAGCAAGCTTACCTGGATACCCGAGATGTGATCTTCCACACCGATGCCACACCAACACCTTTTTACCAGGCTGAATCTCTACATCCAGGTAACCGTCTGCAAGGTCCGGCTGTGGTCGTGCGCTCGGATACCACCATCCTGTTGAGCCCAAGCGATCAGGCCTGGATGGATGGGCTGGAAAATATCATCATCGAGGTGGGAGCATGAGCTACGACCCGATTCGCCTGGAAATTTTCAAACATCTATTTGCCTCCATTGCGGAGGAGATGGGCACGGTCTTACGCAAGTCCAGCTATTCGCCCAATATTAAGGAAAGAAGGGACTATTCCTGCGCGGTATTTGACGCCCAGGCACAGATGATTGCGCAGGCAGCCCACATACCGGTGCATTTGGGTTCCATGCCGCTCTCGGTTCAGGCTGCCATCCAGCAATTTAAAAACGACCTCCAACCTGGAGATGCCGTCATTTTGAACGATCCCTTTCGGGGTGGGACGCATTTACCGGATATCACCATCGTCTCCCCAGTCTTTTCGAGTGATTATTCACCTGTCCTGCTCGGTTTTGTGGCTTCCCGTGCCCATCACGCTGATGTGGGCGGTATGACACCTGGATCCATGCCGGTCGGCCGCGAACTCTTTCAGGAAGGACTGATCATCCCTCCGGTCAAGCTGGTACACGCCGGGACGACCGACCAGGCTATCCTCGAACTGATTCTGGCGAATGTGCGCACCCCGGAAGAACGACTGGGAGATCTGCTGGCACAGCTGGCAGCCAACCAGCGTGGCACCGAACGACTTCTGGACATGGTCAAGCGCTATGGTAGGGAGGAGATCCACACTTCCATGCAAGCATTGCTGGCCTATACCGAACGCATGACCCGCAACCTGATCACCTCATTGCCGGATGGCACCTTTACTTTCAGCGACTGTCTGGACGATGATGGCATCACAGGGCAACCCGTCCCGATTTGCGTCGCGATCACCGTTCAGGGCGATCATGCCACCGTTGATTTCAGTGGCTCTGCTCCTCAACAACAGGGCAATATCAACGCTGTGTATGCCATCACCCTTTCGGCGGTCTACTATGTGTTTCGCTGCCTGCTGGGGCTGGATGTGCCCAATAACTCAGGCTGTCTGGCACCCGTCGAGATGATTGCCCCTGAGGGAACGGTGGTCAATGCCCTACCTCCCGCAGCCGTAGCGGGTGGCAATGTCGAGACTTCCCAGCGCATCGTGGATGTGCTCCTGGGTGCTTTAGCCCAGGCCTGCCCGGAATTAATCCCGGCTGCCAGCCAGGGCACCATGAATAATATCACCATTGGTGGTCCACTACTTTCTGGTAGAGGCTCGTTCACCTATTATGAGACCCTCGCCGGCGGCACCGGTGCAACCCAGGATCAGGACGGGGCATCCGCAGTGCACTCGCACATGACCAACACCCTCAACACCCCGGTGGAAGCGCTGGAGTACACCTACCCTTTACGGGTGCTGCGTTACGAAGTCCGACGGGGATCCGGTGGATTGGGTCGCAAGCGTGGCGGTGACGGTCTGCGGCGGGATCTACAGGTGCTGGTCAATTGCCAGGCAACTCTGTTGACAGAACGTCGTTCCCACCAACCTTACGGGCTGAATGGTGGGGAACCTGGACAGAGAGGTTTAAACAGCCTGTCGAGGGGTGAAGAAACAATCCTCCTGAAAGGAAAAGGCACTGTGGAAATGCAACCAGGTGACATCATCAGCATCCAGACGCCTGGCGGTGGGGGATACGGATCTATCAAAAGCTAAAATCCTGCATAATTTAGATATGAAACGAAAAAAAGTCCTTGAGATTTTAAATCAATATCAATCAGAATTACAGGAAATGGGGGTAAAGAGTCTGGCGTTGTTCGGTTCGGTTGCCCGTGATGAAGCTACTCCTGAAAGCGACGTAGACATTCTGGTAGAATTCAATCGCCCAATGGGATTATTTGGTTTGATTGAATTACAGAATCGATTAGAAGAATTATTGGGTTGTGAAGTTGATTTGGGAACGCTGGATAGTCTGAAGTATAGAATTCGTGAGAATGTTCTGAAGGAGTGTTATTATGTCTCCTCGTAATTGGATAGCGAGAATCCAGGATATTTCGATAGCACCAAAAATTCTATGGGATACAATTGAACAAGATTTACCCCAGTTAATTACCTCTTTGGAGGAAATTTTAAATTCAAATTAAGGTTGTCACTTACTCAATAATATCAATCAGAAGATCGAACTGTTTTTTTGGTTCTGGCTAATTTTCCCCAAACTTTTTTCGTTTACGCGTTTTCCACCAGATCACACCTGATATAACGACAAAAGCCGTGATCGTCAGAAGAATCGACTGCATTTCTTTGGAAGCTTTTCCAATGGCGGATGCATATAGAAATAATAGCGTAACAAACAGACTGGACCGTATCAACTCAGCCAGCAGCAACATGCCAAACCAACGCTTGATCGGCACCTTGCTCAACCCGGTGGCAATCAAAGACGGGACCGGTAATCCAATTGTGAGTTTTGCCATAAACAGAAAGCGCGGTGCGTGTTGCCGGATTTCTATTGCGATGTCATCGATTAATTTTAAGTTCAGCTTCAAGCGATGCGCCAGTCGTTTGATCCTGTCCAACTGGAAGTAACGCCCCAGGTTGTACCAGACCATATCAGCCATCAAGTTGCCAGCAACAATGGCAACAAAAATCGGTATTGGACGCAAATACACGCCGGAAATGGTAATACCTGCTGCCAGAGTGCTTAAGCGTCCCTCCAGCAGGATTGTTAATCCCATGGCAAGATAAGGCAAGACGGATTCGGTGATAGGAGTCAAAATAAAATACATACTGTCACATCAATTATTTCCTGGTTTGTTTGTAAATTGACAACAATAATTATGTCAGAACCAAACAAGACCATAATCTTCGATTGTACCCCTTATTCTGCTTTCCTACCAATTTATAAAAACCAACCCGCTACAACAGGTTTGATCACCAGACCCAGGTTGAACCGATAGCGGGGTAACCCAACTAGCTAAAAAGCCTTACACCCAAAATCCATATCTCACTAAAATGATTTTGGTGGGTCGCATTTTATAATTTTCTTCGGAATTTTGCCCTAGTCTTCTTACTTTGACTTTTGACTTGGGACATTCACCTTCTACCTATTATACTTAACCCATGAATACTTACATTGCCCTCTTCCGCGGCATCAACGTCGGTGGAAAGAACACACTTAAAATGAAGGACCTGGTCAGCCTGCTGCAAGAGCTGGGGGCACACAATGTTAAAACCTATATCCAAAGTGGAAATGCCGTCTTCCAGTCATCGGAAGAGCCCTCCCAGCTTTCGGACCAGATCAAGCTCGCCATCCAACAACGCTTCGGGTTTGCCCCGCTTGTGCTGGTTATGGATCAGGCTGAATTCGAAA
>JAHYJK010000169.1 GCA_019429225.1 Anaerolineaceae bacterium | reverse complement strand
GCCTGACCTTTTAAATCCAGGATTGAGAGATTCATTTTTCCATCTTCATCTCCAAAAATTCGTAAATTTGCAATTTTTTTCGCTAAAATCCTGGCTTTTTCTTGATTATCCTCATGGCCAACACCAAGAAAGATCATCAAACCACGTCCAATTTCATCAGCAACAATTCGTTGATCAACGGAAACAGAACCTTTGCTGATGCGTTGAATTAGAGCTCGCATGGAATAGACCCTTTCTATTACTGAAATGAAGGAATACTAAAGTAAACCGATTGCCGAGCGAACTTCCTGCATCGTTTTCTTAGCAATCACACTCGCTCTTTTGGCTCCGTCATTGAGCATGTCGACTACATCCTCTGTGTGTTTTTCAAATTCAGCTCTTCTCTCACGGAATGGTTCCAGGTGGGTGTTGAGATTCTTTGCAAGCAATTTCTTGCAATCTACACAACCAATACCAGCTATTCGACATTCTCGGTCGATCATCTTTACTTCCTCTGGACTGGAAAAGATTTTGTGTAAGGAAAATACATTGCAGACATCTGGATTTCCTGGATCAGATCTTCGTTGACGCTGCGGATCTGTCACCATCATCATGACGCGTTTATTCATTTCCTCTGGTGTGCTGGCCATTTCAATATGATTATCAAGACTCTTGCTCATCTTTTGTTGACCATCAATGCCAATCACCTTTGGAAACTCGGTAACTTTCATTTGCGGTTCTACCAGAACATTACAATTGTATCGATAATTGAAAGAGCGAACTACTTCTCTTGTAAACTCGATGTGAGGGGCTTGATCCACACCTACAGGAACCGTATCAGCTTTATAAAGTGCAATATCAGCCGCCATCAGTACAGGATAACCAACCAGACCATAATTTATATTGTGAGGTTGTTCTCGTACTTTATCTTTAAAGGTTGGTAAATCAGTTAATTTGCCCAATGGAGTCACCATCGATAAGATCGTGTGTAATTCCATAACCTCTGGCACATGCGATTGAACAAAAATGATTGACTTTTCGGGATCCATCCCCGCAGCTAACCAATCAAGTACCATATCAAGTGTGTTTGATTTTAGATTTTGGGTTGTTTCCATCGTAGTCAGCGCATGAATATCCACAACTGAGTAAACACAATCATAATCTTCCTGTAATGCAACATAATTTTTCATTGCACCCAGGTAATTTCCTAAATGTTGTCGACCTGTTGGCCTTGCGCCAGAGAAAACTCTACCTTTTTTGCCCATTTCATGACCTCATTTCAAAGTTATTAAATAGAATGACCAGTATTCGAAGGGGACGAACACTGGTCCGCGGTACCACCCCAATTAGATACAAAGTATCTCACTCATCTGCGAAAAATCGACAGATTCACTGATAACGGTAGTTGACCGGCAAAGATTACTCAATTCATCTTGCAGCTCCAAGGCCCAAACATCCTGTTTTGTTCGATAGTCTTCTCAGCAGCAACTATTCTCTGTACGAAATGTATCAGGATGATCCCTTTTCATCGCTATTGATACGATATTATCACAAATTTTAAAGACTTTAGCTTGAAAGTCAAGAAGAATTATTTTTTTTCTTCATCCCCATTATTCATTGGGGATTTGATAAGGTGAGATGAAACCTGCTTGCAAGTTCTCGATCATACCACTGATAAAATCAGATTTTCCTGGAGATAATTCTTTGCTTAATGCGTATACAGAAAACTTGACTGGTAATGTTACCAATTCTTCCTGTTGACCATTTTCTGAAATTGCATCCATAATCAAGTCCGATAAATTATCTACAATCGCATAATCAATCCAATCTGATTGATCGACGCCTGATTTTGCATCACTCACAATGGTTACACCAGATTGTTTGAGCAAGATAACCAAATCATCGAATAAATAAGCAGAAGGAATAAACAACGTGTTTATTTTATTGGTTGATATCTCTCCATAGGCTTGTAAAGTAAATTCATTATCTTCAGGGTTAGAAAGTAAAGCAGTAATTGGGAATTTTACAATTGGTCCAAATGTTGGTGCACAACGCCCACATAGAAAAATGACTCCATTTTGAAAAACCTTATCAGCAGTAGAATTTTGATAAGAAATGGGTGGTAATAATCCACCGATCCTCCAATCGTTTGAAATCAGTGCAGAAAGATACCCTGCGATGAATAATCGATCCGCTGGTGACATTACAAACACAGTCGAAGGTTTTTCAATTGTTAAATCACCGTTTTCCTGAACGATTAGATAGCGTTCAATATTATCGGATTGAAAATGCGATAATGTTTCTTGAGATGGTTCAAAGAGTAACGTGAAAGAAAAAGACTGATCAGCATCGGGAAGATCATTGCTAGTGAGAACCTCATAACCTAATTCCATCATGGAGGAAGAAAGTTCTGCCAGCACGGTCTGGTCAGGGAAATACAGGTCAGCATTTTCCAAATGAATATAAATGTTTTTTGATTCTTCTATCACCGCAGTTTCTACAGGGTTTGTTGTTGCAGAAGATTCTAAACGAGTAGGCTCAACCAAATCAGTACTGGTTGGCTGAGGTTGGGTAGTTGCATTATTAACACAAGCACTCAAAATAAATACGAATAAAACAATTATCAATATGTTAGTAAATTTTGTTATTTTCATAATTTTTCTCTACGATTTCTTTGTAGTAAGTCTGTATTATAATTGCCTTATGATAGAAATGAACATCCCTGGACAAGGTATTTTTCAATTAGAATATTTGGTCTGTGATGTAAATGGCACATTGGCAATCGATGGGGTTTTATTACCCGGAATATCTACAGTTATAAATAGGATTCAGGATCGATTAAAAGTAATTTTAATAACAGCAAATACGCATAATAAACAAAGCAATATTGATTTCGAATTAGGGATTGAAGCCAAGATCATCCAACAAGGGAATGAACGTGAACAAAAAAGAAACTTCATTTCACAATTAGGTCCTGAAAATGTGATAGCCATTGGTCAGGGTGCAAATGATTCGGAGATGCTGAAAGAAGCTGCCATCGGGATTTGTGTGTTCTCAGAAGAGGGAACATCCATAGATGCATTATTGTCATCTGATATCGTTGTCAAAGATGGCTTAACTGCTTTAAAATTGGTTCAAAATCCAATGAGAATGGTTGCTACATTACGCAGATGAACCAACAAAATGAGAAACACTCCAAAGTATCAAAAAGTGAATTCAGAAGTAATGATTCAAGATGGTCTCAGTATGGTCCCACAGGATTTAATGGATTTTTAGACCAATTAAGCCGCAGGTTGGAAATAAATGTTGAGACATTTTTGGTTGGGGCAATTTCACTATTACTAATTTCTCTCGCATTGTTGCTGGATAAATTTCCATTATTTGTGTTGGCTATTTTGATTACTCCAATTATGTCGCCGATACTAGGATTGGCTTTTGGTTTTAATTTAGGTTCTCTTAAATTTCTAAAAATTGGTCTATTTTCTCTTCTCCTGAATTTTGTCAGTTTTTTCATTGTCGGTGGATTTTCAGGTTTTATAGCCAGACAATTTCCAGAAAGAGAATTTGTAATCTGGCAATATTTTATCGAGTTTAATTGGTCAGGCTTATTGTTGTTATTTGTGGGTGTTCTCATCATGGTATCAACAATCATTCGCAATCCACGGCAGGCTTCTTTGGTAGCAAATGTAGCGCTTGCGTATAGCTTTTATTTGCCATTGGTCTCATCAGGGTTTGCTTATGGCCTGGGTTTACAAACCCAATTTATGAATGGCATCACTTCATTTCTGCAGTATTTCGGTATAGCTATTGTATTTGGAGTGGGAATTTTATTAGCCTACAAGATTCGGCCTATCAGACTGAAAGATAGCTGGGGGATTGTTAGTCTCATCATTTTGATAGCTATTGTAGGGGTTTTCTTTTTTAGACCGGATATCATTCAAAAAGCGAAAGAAGTCTTACCAGAAACTGAAAATTTGATGGTTATTGAAAATAATACATTAAACCAAAATACACCAATACAGCCAACCCAAACGAATTCACAATCAATATCTACGCTTGAACAGGAAAAACCTACAGAAATATTGACAATAATTCCTACTTCAACCGCCACCATTACACTAACACCACTGCCAACCATCATATGGGCAGAAGTGAGATCTCCTGAAGGGGATGGAGCAAATATACGCGAAGAACCGGGATTTGATGCAAGAATAGTAAGAACCGTCCTGAATGGAACTGCTGTGCAGGTGCTTGGCGAGACTGAGGTGATTGATGGAGCAACCTGGGTTCATATCCAATTTATAGATCAGGTTGATGGGTGGATTGTGCGCAGTTTGATTGTGTCAGCAACCCCAGAACCTGAATGGTAAAAAAATACAAAGGAGAATTCTATGACAATAAGTTTTGGTACCGACGGCTGGAGAGCAGTAATTTCAGATACTTTCACATTTAATAATTTGCGTTTGGTGACCCAGGCTATTGCTGATGCTGTAGCAACTGAATCCTGGGTGAATGGATCGACTGTTGGATCTGGACCAGATGCCCGAAAAATGGTTGTTGGTTTTGATACTCGATTCTTATCAGATCGGTATGCAAATGACGTGGCGAGAGTCCTGGCTGGAAATGGATTTAGCGTTTACCTCAGTCAGGCGGATGCACCGACTCCTGCAATTTCATATGCCGTAAAACATTTTAATGCGATCGCAGGAATCATGATTACGGCCTCGCATAATGCCCCCAGGTATAACGGTTTAAAACTCAAAGCTGCTTTTGGAGGTTCTGCTCTGCCGGAACAATGCCGAAAAGTTGAAGTTTTTTTGAATGATAATGAAGCACAAGCCCGGGGACCAAACTTAATGGATTATCAACAAGCGAAAAGTTTGAATTTAATCCAGAAATTTAATCCAATTCCACCTTATTTTGAACATCTCAGCACCCTGATTGACTTTGATATTATCGCTGATAACCCACAAAGAATTGTTGTAGATTCCATGTATGGATCTGGACGAGGGGCTATTCGGTCCATTCTTCAGGGCAGTGGGACTGAGGTTGCTGAAATTCGAGGTGAAATGAACCCGGGTTTTGGTGGAGTACATCCGGAACCGATTGCCAAAAATTTAGGTGCTTTGGCTGGAGCCATCAGCATGGGATTGGGATGTTTAGGCCTGGCAACGGATGGTGATGCAGATCGGATTGGAGCTATGGATGAGCGGGGAAATTTTGTTGATCCACATAAAATTATGGCACTGGCTTTAAAATATCTGGTTGAAAAGAAACACTTAACCGGATCGGTTGTTCGAACTGTTTCAACGACGAGAATGATTGACAGACTGGCAAAAAAATATGGACTTACAGTCCATGAGACGCCAGTAGGATTTAATCACATTGCAGATTATATGTTGAAAGAAGACGTATTAATTGGTGGTGAGGAATCCGGTGGAATTTCTTTCAAAGGTCATATTCCGGAAGGTGATGGCGTTGCCATGGGTTTGCTATTATTGGAAATTGTAGCTGAATCGGGTATTAGTTTATATGAATTAGTGGAGAATCTACTAGCAGAAGTTGGGCCTGCTGAGTATGACCGTAAAGATCTGCGCTTGAAATTACCAGTATCAAAACAAAAAATGGTAGACCGGTTAACGCAGGATGCACCAAAGACAATTGGCGGAGAAGCGCTGTCTTCGATTTCTGCCCTGGATGGTGTCAAATATTTATTCGCCGATGACTCCTGGTTACTGATCCGCCCATCGGGTACTGAACCAGTTTTACGTGTGTATGCAGAAGGCAGATCAAAACAAATGGTCAAAGCGATGATTGCTTACGGAGAACAAATCGCTGAGTCAGTGCGTTAATTTCGCCCTTGTTTGGATAATAAAAAATCCCCCATCGGGGGATTTTCATTTCCAACGTTGTTTCTAATTTGTCGAAAATCTTAATTTCCGAACAAGGAAAATGATTATTATCAAGGCAATTGCTGCGCCTAAAAGCGCAGGTAATCCAACTTCATCCATAAAACCTGCAGTTGGCAGGGTTGTGGGTGTTACTTGTGGAACCAGCGTACCCAAAGCAATTTGAGTTCCAACCGATACCTGGGTTCCCATGAGGGTTGCAGCTGCCTGGGTTTGGAAAGCAGCTACTGTGGCTGTTCGAATGGCAGGATCCTGGCCTGCAACAGAAGTAGATTGTGAACCAGCTACTGATGTGGCTGTAGGCATTGCCACAACTGATGTCGGGCTTGGCAAAACTGGTGTTGTAGAAGGAGCAGCTTTTTGAGTGGAAACCTTTTGTTCAACTTCAGCTGTTTGAGATGCAATTAATGAAATCGCGGTATTTTGTGCCTGAATTTCTGCTGCCTGACTCTGTAAATCAGATGTTGTTTTTGGCCGGAAAAGGATCACATAAGCAATGATCGCTAAAATGGAGAAAACAACGATTGCTCCCAAAATACCAACACCAATGATGAATGGTTTGTTACTGGAACCATTTCCGTTTGGTTTTTCTGGTGAGGGTTCTTCTTCAAATAAATCATTGTCATCTAATTGCGTGGGTTCCATATCATTCTCCTTAAAATATTAATTAATACTTTACTCCAGGATATCCAAATTCGCAAGCGGTACGGAAACCTGATCTTCATCACTGAATTCAATCATTGCACAAGCCGTGCGAATACCATTTTGTAGTTTTGTTTTTGTTGGATTTATCTTATTTACAACGGCAGCTTTTCCTTGATTCGGGCCTGAATTTACACGTACAACACAGCCATTCCTCAGTTCTTGACCATCTACAGGTAGATTTGCTTCCACAGGTAATTGTATGATAATTTCTGGTTTTTCATATTTTTTAACATCATATATTGCGTTCAGAGAAACAACCTTTTTCTCATTCGATGTCAGTAATTCGAAAGCTCTTTCATTCAATGGAATGGGTCCAAATCCTTCCAACAAGATAATCGGAACACTGCAATTAAGCGCTGCGTTTGCGATAGAAGCACTCATACTCGAAAGAATCAAACCTTTAATATTCAATTCTTCTGCGGCTTTGAATACTTCGCTATTAGCACAATATCCACCTAAAACAATCGACCCTCTGAATGTCACATCAATCATTTGAGGTGTCAGTTCTTCAAACATATCTTTCATGATTGTAATGATTGGACCGGATGTTGCTTTTTGGTTTCCCCAAACTCCCTGGATGAGCGCTCCATTTGTTTCGATCACGACACCGTGGAAAGGAAGTATTTCTGTGACGATTGACTCGAATCCTGCAAGAACTGCTTTTGGTGTCTGGTACAAACGAAGCACTACTTGACTTGCAATGATATTGACAACTTCAGAATCATTTTGAGCTTTTACTGATTTTGAAATTGTGCCGGAAGATTGAGCGATCACATCACCTTTTTTAACTTTATCTCCAATTTTTACATTGATCGATCTGCGCGCATCATCTAGATTTTTATAATTTAATTCTTTGCGAACATTCACAATAATAAATTTTTCTTCAGGAATAAATTCTGCAATTGGGTCAGATGCATCTACTTTTTGCCCTACACGAACCAGAACATCTCCTCTACCAGGAAATATTCTTGTCCTTTGTATCTTTGCTAATCCAAGTGTGTGAAAGTTTACAGTTTCCATAATTTTATCAATTAGATGCAAGAACTATACCAGGTTAATATCCATGCTTCTATACCATTTTTGGAATTGGTCAAATCGCTCAGAATTATTTTTCTGCAATTGGATGGGTCTTCCGCGAGTGTCAAAAATTACTCCGCATAGTCCACCTTGAATAATCAAGCCTTTATCGATATTATTCCCAAATTGGTTCAAATCAAAATTGCTCAGTGGTTCAAAGAATAATTTCACTATTTGACCTGCTGATATCGGTAATTTTACGATAGTACCTTTTTGAATTTGTTCTTCTAAATAAGTACCATCTTTGAATTCGAGCCTGACTTTTAAAATGGGTGTGCCAATTTTTGCCTTGGATTGAATAGAAAAAACTTTTGCTAAAAGACTGATAGAAGATCCTTCCAATATTTGGATGGGTAAAATCGGATTATCAACAGCAATACTGCCCAGAACCGGCAAAATACCATGTTGATCAAGAAACAAATTTGTTATGCCTTTTGGCTGAATAGTATCCAAAAGGATGAGGACGATATCATTTGGATTGTCAAAACTTGATAATAAATCTCCATTAATCACAATCTGATTCCAATTATCCGTTGAATTTCCAAATTTATTCTTAAAT
>JAHYJK010000168.1 GCA_019429225.1 Anaerolineaceae bacterium | reverse complement strand
AGGACAAAATCAAAAGGAACATCGAAAGGGACGGCGAAAGCCAGGTGGTAGACCTGCATGTATGGTCGATCGGACCCAATATTCATGCTGCCATTATTTCTGTTCTCACCAACCAGCCCAAAACTTCTGAAGATTATAAAGCCAGCTTGCCCGAGGATTTGGGGTTGGAGCATGTTTCCATTGAAGTGAAAATTGTCGACAAATTTATGTCTTAATTCTATATGTTCTTAAAAGGAGTACAAATGAACATTCCAATGGACTGGCTGTTGACAGGTGAACCCTGGGTGACTTATCGAACACGCCTGGAGTTATTGGGTGAAGCAGAAAATACATTTACGGTGATGAAAGCCCGTCAAGCTATGTTGGATTCCCCAGATGTGAAAAGCGTCTTGACTGAATTAATGGCATGGCCAGGAACGGTAATCTCCAGCCACAAGAGCGCTGGGCAACTGTTTCACAAATTGACTTTCATAGCTGATTTGGGATTGAAAGCAACTGATCTGGGTATGGAAAGCATCATTCCCCGTATTCTGGAACACCAATCTGCGGAAGGACCCTTCCAATTGCCGGTTAACATTCCTACACATTTTGGTGGTACCAATCAGGATACCTGGGCATGGGCATTATGCGATGCGCCACTAACCACCTATGCCCTTGCAAAATTTGGACTGCAAGATGATCCGGCTGTTCACCAGTCAGTGGATTATTTAATGAACCTGGTGCGCGATAATGGTTGGCTGTGTGCAGTCTCCAAAGAATTGGGTAATTTCCGTGGTCCCGGGAAAAAGGATGATCCTTGCCCGTTCGCGACTTTGGCCATGTTAAAAGCCCTGAGCGCCTTTGAGGATCTTCAAGATAGCTCGGCTGCCCATACCGGCGTTGAGACCCTGCTGGGTCTCTGGCAGGAAAGCCAGACCCAGCATCCTTATATTTTCTATATGGGCAATGATTTTCGAAAGTTAAAAGTTCCCTTCGTCTGGTACGATCTGATGCATGTTCTGGATGTCCTGACCAATTTTCCCTGGGCTAACTCCGATCCTCGCCTACTTGATATGCTGGATCTGATGAAGAGCAAAGCCGATGAGCAGGGATGTTTTACCCTCGAATCGATCTGGACGGTCTGGAAGGGTTGGGATTTTGGACAGAAAAAAGTACCCTCCCGGTGGTTAACACTGATGGCCTGGAGGATTATAAAAAGGGTGGAATCTCATACATGAGCATGAGATAATCCTTATTTAAACAACTATTATTATTTCGGAGAGGATCAGGGAACAAAACATGGATTCTTTCGATTATGAATACAAAGGTTTGATGGCAGAAGCCTGGGATGTCCTGCGTGGGGATACTTCCAACTGGCCTGATCGCTTTTTTTATCTGGAGCTGATCAGGCAATATGGCCAGCCTGTTCTGGATGTAGGCTGTGGCACTGGAAGATTGTTATTGGATTACCAGCAACAGGGGATCGATATCGACGGGGTTGATAATTCCCCGGAGATGCTGTCAATCTGCAAGGTGAAAGCTATTGAATTAGAGATCAACCCCAATCTGTATGAGCAATATCTGGAGTCGTTAGAAATTCCACGGAAATACCAGGTAATCCTGATCCCTTCCAGCAGTATTCAATTAATCCTCGAACCGGATTTGGTTAAGCAATCCCTGAAGAACCTTTATGAACACCTCTTGCCTGGTGGCGTAATCGCAGCATCCATCATGACTTTATGGCAACCCGGTAACGAACTCTTCTCCGAATGGGAAAGGACAGCCATTGATCCCGCAAGTGGCAGGAAATACCACCGGATCGCCCGTTCCTGGTATGACCCCGGGACGGAATGTGAACGCACACAGGACATTTACCAGCTGATCGTGGATGATGAGGTCGTTGAGGAAGAAAACCACCAACGTTCCCCGGCTACCCGCTCCTATACCCAGAATCAAGCGCTGGAGCTATTCCAATCTGCGGGGTTTCATGAGGTGACCCTTTATAGTGAGTTCACTTTTGAACCGGTAAGACTAACAGATACATTGTTTACGGTAGTAGCAAAGAAATAAAGATAATATTCTTGGACAGACAGAAAATAATTACAAGGATTAAACTCAATCACTCCCGGGAGCTTTACCAGGGAGTGATTGATTCGGAGAGAAATGAAAAAAGTTGGCAACTCATCGGGTAACGATGAGCAACTCACAAATTGACTAATCCATCCTGAACCCTAATTGCTCCAATACTGCGACAGGAAATTCAAAACGGACTGTTTTTTCCGGGTCAACGATCTGGCAGAATTTAAGCTCACCTGCCAGGCTCATTAACATTCCGGCGTCGTTGACAGAAAGTCCCACAAATTCGGTTAGAAAGCATGCCATAGCATGCGTGGCACCACTGGCTGCTTCATCCAGGGTGGGGGCTGAGAAAATGGCTGCCACCAGGTTTTCATTGCGCAGGAATGGTGTGGGTAGCCCCTTGAGCGTATCAACTACCTGTGCTTTAAAACGGAATTCTCCCGGGGTTTCCGCTCCACAAATGACCACTTCGCCGTCACCCATGGCAGCGTGAAAATCTCCAGCGCCAAACAAAGCGCCTTCCACGCCCACGGTAAAATACAGGCTGGCTCCTGCGGTCACCAGGGTGCAATCCATATTGCCACCATGTGCGCCGGGTGTGCCATTCGGAACCGATCCACTGGCTGGGGCAACCCCGATCACACCGATCATCGGTTTTTTAGGGACGCGCACTTTATCTTTATACACAACTGTATCACCATCCAGTTTTAACACCACCGTCTCCATCTCGGTGATTTGATCACCGAGGGCGCCTTCACCCGGCAGGGTAACCATGATGGACTGGTTGGCAACATCCATTTTGAGCAGGTCGACACGTAATACATCGCCTGGTTTTGTCCCTTCGATATACACAGGTCCGGAAGCTGGGTTAATATGATCCCAATCTAAAGAATCCAACAAATCAGCAGAAGTTTTAAGTTGTCCTTCGAAACAGTCATGGGTTTCCATGATTACTTCTTCACCCTGTTGCACATGTGCAACAGGGGTTAATTCTGGCTGAAAGGCAAAAAATACTTGGTCACGAGTGACTTTGGTAGTCATTGAGTACTCCTTTCTTACTTTATCAGGTTGAAAATGAATTGTTCTGTCAGGTTTCCCAATTGGAAATGATTCAACAACATACCCGCCAGGATAATGGTGAGACTACCCGCCATGAATATGTAATCATATTTTTTGAATTTGAATTCACGCCGGAATGTGCGCTTGCTGATATTGTAATCAAAACCACGCGACAGGATGGCGATAGAAATATCCTGGGAGCGTTCCAATGTTGCCAGGAAAATGGGGATCAGCAAGGCTGTTAGCACCTGCACACGCCGTACCAGATTCTTTGGTTTCACATCATAACCACGTGCTTTTTGCGCATCGGTAATTTTTTGTGTCTGTTTGGTCAACAATCCCACGGTGGAAAATCCAAGGGTCAATGCCAGACCCATTTCTGGTGGTAAACCACGTGAGGTTATCCGTTGCACCACAAAAGCCAGAACAAGACTGCCAACCAACATGAACAACGTCTGATACAGGGGATTAGGCAGCCAGGTAATCGGTTCGCTGTTCAACACCAGAGGCAGGGTAGCGACTACCATTACCCCTGCAATCACCAGAATGGTGAGGACATCCGTTGTTGAAAATTTGCGCTTGCCTTTTTCGGTGATGGTTAATGCCAGTTCGACAGGTGGTGTGCTGTACAGCATGAGATGCACTGAAAGGACGACGCTGAAGAAACGGAAAAAAACGGCTACACCACGAATTAACCCTTCTACAGTAACCGGAATCCATTGTTTGAATGGAACCAGATAAAATAGAAAATGTGCATCTTTGGGAGTAAAAAAGATAATCTGAAAGAGGGAGAAGGTGAGAAAAATTACCACCAATACCCGTAAATTTTGATTTAATAACTGGCGATCAATCGCTTTTATACCTAACCAATAGATCAATAAAAATAATACACCCATTAAAATCGGATCCATGATGATGACTGCAGCCATGGTTACCCCGATAAACATTAATAATTTGGTTCTTGCATCCAGATTATGAAGTAGAGAATTCCCTTTTTGATATTCAATTGCCATGTTGCACCTCTACAATTTGATCCAGATAAGATTTCATTTCATCATATCCGACTGCCCAGCCCGGGACACCCAGATCGGAAAGTTCTACAGCTAATTTTGTGAGTTCAGGTAAATCCAGTGAATTGGATTGCATTAATGCATGATCCAGTAAAAGCTCACGGATGGGACCATCATAGGAAATCCGTCCATACTGCAAAACCACAGCTCGTTTGGTAAATAAGGCTGCATAATCGATCCGGTGGGTGATCAGCAGGATGGTGGTTCCCATTTCATTCAGCTTTTTAATGATCGCAAAAATCTCATCAATCATTTCCGGATCCTGCCCGGTAGTCGGTTCATCAATCACCAGAATTTTTGGCTTGAGGGTCAATACTGAAGCAAGCGCCAGACGTTGTTTTTGGCCTTTGCCCAGGTCGAATACTTCCCAATCGATTTTGTCGCTCAAATCAACAATTTCTAGCGCTTCGCGAATGCGGTTATCGAATTCGGAGGGATCGACATTGTGGGTCTTCAAGCCGAAGGTCATCTCATCTTTGACCGTAAACGACACAATCTGGTGGTTGGGATTCTGAAAACAAAAACCAACATCACGCGCCAGTATGTGAGTGGGCGTAACAGCTACGTCCTGCCCGGTGACATGGACACTGCCCTGTGAAGGTTGTTGCAAGCCGATGATGTGGCGAACCAGGGTTGTTTTCCCGGACCCATTGCGGCCTAAAATCGCGACCATCTCGCCAGACTTGATGCTGAGATTCACATCGTGTAAAGCTTCTTTTTCCTGGGTGTAAGAAAAACTGACATTCTTAAATTCAATCAGCGCTTCCCCGTCACGAACGTGACCATTTTGTAAAGTTTTTTGGGCCAATGAATGAAGGGAATACTTTTGACGAAGCGCTTGATGAAATTGACCAGGCGTTAAGGACATATCAGGTAGTTGATAATGGTCGGACAGTCGCATCACATCCGGTCGTTTAAACACATGGGGGATATCTCCCTGTGCAAGCACTTCCTGTGTGGGACCATCACGCACAATCCGCCCTTTGTCCATGATGATAATCCGCTCCACCAGCGGGATGGTCTCTTCCATAGCATGTTCAACGATTACCAGCGTTTTCCCACGCTGACGGGCAACCTGGACTACCAGATTGAGAATATAAGCGCGACCAGCCGGATCCAGATTTGCCAGGGGTTCATCCATAACGTAAATTTCCGGGTGCATGGCATAGGTGGCAGCGATAACACAGGCTTGCTGTTCACCACCGGAAAGATTATGGGGCTCACGCTCTTCATAACCAGTGAGACGGGTGGCTTCCAAAGCCGACTGAATGCGCTGGTTGATTTCATCCCGTGCAATACCCAGGTTTTCAGGACCAAAAGCAACCTCGTCCAATACACTGTTGGTTACCAGCTGGCTTTCGGGATCCTGAAAGACCATACCTACCAGGGATGCCAATCCACCTACCCGCGCTTTACGGGTGTTGAAGGGTCCGATGGTAACTTCCCCGCTGAGTTGTCCTTCATGGAAGTGTGGGATCAATCCATTAATGCAGGAACAGAGGGTGGTTTTTCCGCTGCCGGCTGGCCCGGTAATCAATATAATCTCACCAGGTGCGATCGTCAGGTTGATCTCATGTAGAGCCTCGGTCTGGCTGCCAGTGTAAGAAAATGAAACATTTTTAAATTCGATTGGATAAGTCATAATCCTGCTTCTTCAGTCGTTCCAGGTCACTGCAAAAGCAACAACCTGGAACCGGCTTCCATGTAATTTTGAGTGGCAGTTACCACAACGGACGTCTGAAACGCTCCGGAAGTGCTGCCATAATAATGGTTGTAACAACAGTGGTAAGTGCCATTTCGGGTAGAGCTCCAACTTCCAAAACACCCAGAAATGCTAAGAACCCACCGTATTCCGGATCGGGATAAAATACGGCTAAACCGACAGCGAACAATGGAACCACAATCAATACATAATAAAGAACTACCTGTAAAGCCCAGGCGACCAGGCTGGCAACTTTGTTGTTGCGCAGTCTCCAGCTGAAGTTTTTATATACCACACCACTGAAAACGCCACCCACTACATGCGCTAAAAGACTGGCAAGTGGAATACCGGGTTCTGCAATTCCAGCTAATAATCCAATGACAATACCACCCATAGGTCCTGTTAAGGATGCTCCAATGGTGGTGAAGATTTCTCGAGGATCAGTGACAACAGGTGTTCCGGGGATTGGGATGGTGACACCCGCCAGAACGAGGGCAAGTGCTGCCCCCCCAAATGCTGCCGCCACACCCACCTGACGGGCAGTCAGGACTGGTTTTCGGTCCGATGTTACTAAATTCTGAACGCTTGATTTTGTTTCTGTGGGGCCAAAAGTGGAGCAGCTTGTAAAGCAGGCGGGGCTTATGAGCAGGAAATACCATTGTGTGGTGGCAAATCCGCCATATATGGGTAATAAGGGGATGAACTCTAAATTACAGCAGTTTGCTAAGATAAATTATCCTGACTGCAAATCAGATATGTTTGCAATGTTCATTAAGCGTAATCTTGATTTTACACTCCCAAATGGTCATCTTGGATTTATGAGCCCATTTGTCTGGATGTTCATTTCTTCATATGAAAAGTTGCGAAATTATTTAATTGACCATAAAACTATTACCTCGTTGATTCAGCTTGAGTATTCAGGTTTTGATGGTGCAACAGTGCCTATCTGTACTTTTACGCTGAAAAATATTCACTATCCTGAGTTCAAAGGAGGATATATTCGTCTATCTGATTTTCGAGGTGCAGCAAATCAGGGTCCTAAAACACTGGAAGCAATTAAAAACCCTGATTGCGGTTGGTTCTATCGCGCCTCCGCCGCCGACTTCAAGAAGATTCCTGGGAGTCCGATTGCGTATTGGGTGAGTGAAAATATAAGAAACGTTTTTGAAAAAGGACGGGTGTTAAAAGAAATTGGTGATACCCGTCAAGGAATGGCAACAAGTGACAATAATAGGTTCATAAAAATTTGGTCTGAAGTGAGTTTTGTAAACTCATGTTATGATGCGAAAAATGGGGACGAAGCAAAGAATTCTGGTAAAAAATGGTTCCCATACAATAAAGGAGGAGACTTCCGAAAATGGTACGGAAACTCAGAGTTTCTTGTTAACTGGGAAAATGGTGGAAAAGAGTTGCTGGAGTACGCTGCATCTCTATATGGAAGCCCAACTAGAACAATCAAGAGTATCTCGGAATATTTTAAACCATGTATAAGTTGGTCAAAGATATCCAGTGCGAACTTGGCAATGAGATACTATCCGGCTGGCTATATATTTGATGTCGCAGGGTGTTCTATATTTTCTAATTTGAAACAAGATTTGGTATTTCTATTAGGATACACAAACACCTTAATGGTAAGGGAATTTTTATCTAGCATTTCCCCAACCTTGAATTTTGAAGCTGGCCAAGTTGCACAATTGCCAATCTTAAACGTAAATTATAATAATTTAACTGGCGTTATCGAAGAACTAATTAATAAATCAAAAAAAGACTGGGATTCATATGAAACCTCCTGGAATTTTACTATTCTCCCCGCCCTTCAATCTGAATACCTACAACCAACCCTACAAGCAACCTACACTAAGATTCGCGTCCACTGGCATGAGAGGACTTTAGAGGTGCAACGGTTGGAAGAAGAGAACAACAGTATTTTTATTGAAGCCTATGGCCTACAGGATGAGCTGACTCAATATGTCCCACTTTCCGAGATCACACTGACCTGCAACCCACATTATCGCTACAAAGGAAATAAAAGCGAAGAAGAACTGGAAGCGCTGCTGGTGACTGACACTATTAAAGAATTCATCTCCTATGCCGTGGGCTGTATGTTCGGGCGCTATTCACCTGACAAGCCAGGACTCATTCTTGCAAACCAGGGGGAGACCATTAATGATTTCAGGGAGAAGGTGCCGGATGCGTCCTTTATGCCTGATGATGATAACATCATCCCGATACTTGATGATGATTATTTCACAGACGACATTGTGGGCAGATTCAAGGAATTCCTCAAAGTCACATTCGGGGCAGAAACGCTATCCGAGAACCTTGATTTCATAGCAGGGGCGCTGTCTAAATCGAAAAAGAGTGATGCTTCGCCTGAAAAAGTGATACGGGATTATTTCCTGAAGGATTTCTTCAA